>JBJECR010000133.1:0-6585 GCA_051871275.1 Muribaculaceae bacterium
TAATACGAAAACTATATAACCTAAAGTAAAGAATATAAAATCATTGTCATTTGTCTCATGTGTTACTGTGATTACATCTTTTGTATTGATTATTTCTCTAAAGCAGAGAATAATTAATGTGCACATGAAAAGTGCGTAGGGCAAAGCGAGGAGGTCGCTAACGGTTTTGTCCAGATTTGCAATGACTTTTGGCTCTGTTTTACCGAACATCATTGTGATTCTTGCAGCGAGCACAATCACGGCAATCAATCCGACAATGCAAGCAATAATTTCTATTGTGTTATTGTAAATTGCACCTAATGTGATTAGCGGCAGTGTAGCACACCCGATTTTACTTGCTGCATTAGCGATGGAGTCGTCAAAAAAATGTTTCATATAATTGCTTAAATAGTCTTATTATGTACAAAGTTATAAAAAATATTGGACGAAATCTTTAAAGAAGCACAATTAAGAAATATTTTCACTACATTTGCAAAAAATAAACCATTAATTTTGTCAGCAATATGAGTTTTAAGATACCGTTGAGCAGGATAGGGCTTTTGCCACGAATAATAATAGCCATTATGGCGGGTATAGGTGCAGGATACGTTTTTCCTGAATGGTTAGGTAGGGTTTTTATTACTTTTAATGCCACATTCAGTCAGTTTTTGTCTTTCTGCATACCGCTAATAATTATAGGCTTTGTAGCCACGGCTATCAGTGAGATAGGAGCAAAAGCAGGCAAAATGTTGCTTTTCACTGCTGTGCTGGCATACGTTGCCACATTCCTTTCCGGTGCAATCTCTTATTTTACGGGACTTTTTACATTTCCGTCTTTGCTTTCCGGCACTGAGGTGGCAACGGCATCAGAAACGGTGGATAAATCTTTGCAGCCGTTTTTTGTGATAGAGATGCCTCCGCTGATGAGTGTGATGACGGCACTTGTAGTTGCTTTTCTTTTTGGTCTTGGAATAGCACATCTTGATGAAAATTCCTCGTTGCGACGCGGTTTTGCAGAAATCCGTGATATTATAGTAAAGGTGATTTATAAGGTGATAATACCTTTTTTGCCACTATATATCTTTGGTATTTTCCTGAATATGACCGTGGCGGGTCAGGTAGGTCCGGTGCTTAAGACGTTTATTACGATTATTCTGATAATTTTTGCGATACATATCGGTGTTTTGCTATTGCAGTTCACTGTGGCTTCGTTTTTCTCCACGGGAAGCAAGAATCCGCTCAAATTGCTGGGCACTATGCTTCCGGCATATTTCACGGCACTTGGCACTCAGTCTTCTGCAGCCACAATTCCCGTCACACTTGCACAGGCAAAGAAACTGGGAGTAAGTGAGGGTGTTGCAGGTTTTGTGATTCCTCTATGTGCCACAATTCACATGTCCGGCAGTATGCTTAAGATTACGGCATGTGCTTTGGCGTTGATGATAGTGAACGGTTTGCCGTATGACACTCCTATGTTTCTGTCTTTTATAGGTATGTTGGGTGTCACAATGGTGGCTGCACCGGGTGTTCCGGGAGGTGCAATTATGGCAGCATTGGGTCTGCTGACTCAGATTTTGGGATTCAGTGACACGGACAATGCTCTGATGATAGCATTATATATTGCTATGGACAGTTTCGGTACTGCATGTAATGTCACCGGTGATGGTGCTCTTTCAGTGATTGTCAATAGATTCTTCGGGAAATCGGCATAAAAAAAGTGCTTCAAGAAAATCTTGAAACACTTTTGTCGGGGTGAGAAGACTCGAACTTCCGACCTCCACGTCCCGAACGTGGCGCGCTGCCAACTGTGCTACACCCCGATTGGCTTTTGCGGCTACAAAGGTAGTAATTATTTTTGAAAGTGTGTATATCTTTTAGTGTTTTTTTTTGAAAAACGCTTAAAAAAGTGTTTTTCGCAACTTTTATTTGAATGTTATAAGTCTGTTGTAGATGAAATTTGCCACAGTGTAAGCCACATTTCCTATAATTGTTGCTATTCCGTAGCCGCCGAGTGTATAGTATATTAAGTCTAATTCACATTCGCCGATAAATGAATGTTCGTTCACGAGCCAAACCACGAGGAGCTGCAGTCCGTAGCAGATAAGGAAGCCGGCAAAGAATTTTATAGCCTCGATATGTGCTTTTTTGTTTGACTTGAAAACCCAGCGTTTGTTCCATATAAAGGAGTTGATAAGTCCGCCAACGTAGCCTATGGCATTTGAAACGTATTCATTGATGCCGAGAATGTCTTTGCAAACTGCGATGAGAATAAATGTCACGATTGTGTTCATTACTCCCACGAGTCCGTATTTTACAAATTGTATAATAGTATTACTTTTCATCTGTGTGATTGTGTTTATTTCTGTCGTATTTGAGTTGAGGCAAAGCCCAGTTGTATTTAAGGGCACAAATTCTGAGTCCTATCACCACCACAGCACACATTATCTGCTGCAGTGTGTCGCTTCCGCCACATTCCATAATTATCCAGAATGCAATACCTCCGGCAAGACAGGCGGTGGCATAGATGTCTTTGCGGAAAAAGAGTGGCTCTATGTTGATAAGGATGTCTCGGATAACTCCGCCGAAGGAGCCTGTGATAGTACCCATGGCTATTGCCACCCACATAGGTAAGCCTACGTCTATGGTTTTTTGTATTCCTATCACCACGAAGAGTGCGAGACCTATTGCGTCGAAAATAAAAAGTGTGCGGTTAAACCTCACAAGTGCTTTGCGGAAGATGATTACGAGTGCGAGTGATAGCCCTGTCACAAGGAGATACAGCGGTGTCTGCATCCAGAAAACGGGGATGTCTAAGAGCACGTCACGGAGCGTTCCTCCGCCAATAGCGGTGACAAGTCCGATAGTGTATGCACCGAACCAGTCAAATTCCTTTGCGGCGGCAAGGCGAATGCCGGAGATTGCAAAGGCTATTGTTCCTATTACTTCTATGATAAGGAGAACGTCCATTTATCCGTTTTTGTGATTTGTATAGTAACGGCAAATCTCTGTGAGGCTGCATTTTTCACATTCCGGCTTACGTGCTTTGCAAACGTATCTGCCGTGAAGAATGAGCCAGTGGTGTGCTTTGGGGATAATTTCTGCGGGAATGTATTTCACCAGTCGTTTTTCCGTTTGGAGCGGATTTTTGCTACCTGTGGTGAAACCGATTCTTTCGCTTACACGGAAAACGTGAGTGTCAACAGCCATTGCGGCTTTGTTAAACACTACGGCGAGCATCACATTTGCCGTTTTTCTTCCCACACCGGGGATTTTCATCAGTGAATCTATGTCCGAGGGCATTTCACCGTCATAGAGCTCAACAAGTGCTTTTGCCGCACCTACGAGTGATTTGGCTTTATTATTCGGGTACGAAATGGATTTGATATAGGGAAAGACGTCTTCCGGCTCAACTGCTGCGAGTGATTCCGGTGAAGGGAATGCTGCAAAGAGTGCAGGGGTAACCATGTTTACTCTGCGGTCCGTGCACTGTGCGGAAAGAATTACGGCAAGAAGCAAATGAAAAGGAGTGTCGTATTGCAGTTCTGTTTCTGCAATCGGCATTTCCTTTTCAAAAATTTCTATAGCTTTGCCGAATCTGTCTTTGAGCGTCATCGCAGCCTGTAAGATTGCGTATTAGTGAGCGGATTGGAATTCTTCCAAGAAGCGGACATCGTTCTCGGAGAACATACGCAAGTCCTTAACTTGATATTTAAGGTTTGTAATTCGTTCTATACCCATACCGAGTGCGAAGCCTTTGTATTTTTTACTGTCTATGCCGCAAGCTTCAAGCACGTTCGGATCCACCATACCGCAACCGAGGATTTCCACCCAGCCTGTGTGTTTGCAGAAGGAGCAACCTTTGCCACCGCAGAGGTTGCAGGAGATATCCATTTCTGCAGACGGTTCAGTGAACGGGAAGTAACTTGGACGGAGGCGAATTTTTGTTTCCGGTCCAAACATTTCCTGTGCAAAGTAGAGAAGAGTTTGGCGGAGGTCTGCGAAAGAAACGTTTTCATCAACGTAAAGTGCTTCCACTTGGTGGAAGAAGCAGTGTGCACGTGCAGAGATTGCCTCGTTTCTATAAACTCTACCCGGGCAGATGATTCGGATAGGTGGCTGAGTGTGCTCCATAACTCGTGACTGCACAGATGAAGTGTGAGTGCGGAGAAGCACATCAGGATTACGCTGAATGAAGAAAGTGTCCTGCATGTCTCGTGCAGGGTGGTCTGCTGCGAAGTTAAGTGAAGAGAAAACGTGCCAGTCGTCTTCCACTTCCGGACCTTCAGCCACTGTGAAACCGAGACGGCGGAAGATGTCGATAATTTCTTCACGGACAAGTGAAAGAGGGTGGCGGCTACCTAATGGGATAGGTGATGCGGTGCGAGTGAGATCCAAGTCTGCGTCAACGGAATCTGTGGATTCCAGTGCTTCACGCAGGCTGTTTATTTTCTCTGTTGCTTCATTTTTAAGCACATTCAGTGCTTGACCTATTTCGCGTTTTTGTTCCGGAGCAACATTGCGGAAATCATTAAAAAGGAGAGAAATTTCACCTTTTTTGCTGAGGTATTTAATTCTTAATGCTTCAACTTGTGCAGCATCCGTAGCTGTAAGAGCTTCAATTTCTTGGCGTAATGCGTTTATTTTGTCTAACATAGCGTAATTTTGCTGGATTGATATTACAATTTGCAAAATTACGAAATTATTGCGAAATAACGTTGCATTTTTTTGCCTTTATGTGTAAAAAGTGTCTTTTTTCACCCTTTTTTGAGTAGAGGGTAGGTGATATAGCAGATAAGAGTGAGTGTGAGGACGGAGAGAATGGTAGGATAGACGAGGTCACCGAGTGTGATTGCCTCTGAAGTGGTGAATGAGAGGAAATGAAGAATCCAGCACACGAGTAGCACCAGTCCTGCTGCCACAAAAGAGAATATTTCCGCTCTGGAGAAGAAAGACGGATGCTTTTCCGGTAGGCGATTCAGCACTTTTTTTACAAACCATTCGTTTTCCGGACAGTTTGGTACTTCTTTTTTGAGGAGTTCCGCAATTTTTATGTCGTCGCTATTTCTTTTCATGTCGTTTTCTTTAAGATTAAACCTATTTGTTTATTACTTCAGCCATTTTTGCTCTTGCACGGCTCAGATAGCTTTTTACCGTACCTTCCGGGTGACCTGTGATTTCGCAAACTTTTTTTATTGGCAAGTCCTCAATATAGAAGAGGTGAACAAGTGTACGTTCCGTGTCGTTCAGTGCGCTGAGGCATGCTTTGAGGTCCATTTGAGCATCGGTCTGTGCGATGTTGTCTGTAGCTTCTGCGGGTATTCGTTCGTCTATATCGTCTGTTTCCATGTATCGCCTTTTGTAGCTGATAAACTCATTGTATGCTATGCGATAGAGCCATGTTTTGAACGAAGCGATACCCTTGAAAGAACGGATAGCCAGGTATGCTTTGAGGAATGTTTCCTGCGAGAGGTCGTCCGTGAGAGGAACATCGCCGGAGGTTAGATTCAGCAAGAAACGACGCAGTCCTGCTTCGTATGCCACTACCAACTGCCCGAAGGCATTGCGGTCGTCTGCCGCAATGCATCGAGCAATCAGTAATAGTTCTTGTGCCTTACTTATGGTTTGTGCCATAATTGTCGTCTGTTTTTTGCTGAAAGGATTATGATTGGCTTTGGAGTTTGGTTATTTAATTATCTTGTAGTACGTAAGCAGCTTGCCTATACCTATCAAGAGTGGAATTATTCCTATTACTGCAAGGTTTACATTTCCCCAAACTCCGAAGATGACGATTATTGCCACTCCTATGAGACAGTACTTGAGACCGCTATCTCTCATTCGTATTTCACCGGGCAGAGGAGGAATGTTTTTTATGTCGTCCGGCATTCCGGGAGGTGTTACGGTGTCTGAGTTTGAGGGGTTGTAGAAAGAGTCGGGCAACTGGTAGCCTTTTTCAATAGCCTGAGAAATCAGTTCGTTGCGGCTTTTCATTCTCTTGTAAAGGAAGATACCGAGGATAATACCCAGGAGGACTATAGTTCCGAAAGGTACTGTGATACCGAGGATGTAAAGAATAGTTTTCTGCTGTCTGCGTTGAGCATCTTCAATACCGTTGTCCGGGTAGATGTTTACGTTGATGTCCGGAATGTCAACGGAAAGGGATTTTACGCTGACAGGTTTCCGAACTATGTCTCCGGCGTGGATAATAGTGTCGCCGTCTGCAATTACGGTGTCGGCGTTTTCTTGCGTTGTAGAGTAGAGAGTGTCTTGGAGCGAAATTTCGGAGAGCTGAGCTCTGAGTTCATTACGGATTTCTTCTGCGATTGCACGACGGTCTATGTTGTCGGAATCTGCCACTCGGATGTCACCCATGCAGGAGGTGAGGAGTAGCGTTGCAAATAGTGGTAAATAAATCTTTTTCATGAGTTTATCAGTATTTTTTATTGTTGTTTTTTTCGTTTGTTTATACCTTTGACGTGACAGGGTATGATTAGGTTGCAAGGAAAGGTGTTTTTCTTGCGATTTTAACTTGTTTTAACAAATATGGTGCGGAAGGTAACTATTCAGCTATCGGGTGGACGCAATGAAGCGGGTGTTCTATTTTCACAC
>JBJECR010000134.1:0-28593 GCA_051871275.1 Muribaculaceae bacterium
AGCCACTTTTGGAGTGCCTCGGCGTTTAGGGTGACGCAATGACGAAGTCAGGAGGCTATTGCTCCGGTGATAGTGTCGGCAAGTAGGGCTACGGATATTCCGGCTTTTTATGCTGATTGGTTCTTTAATCGCCTTGATAAGGGCTATTTGACTTGGCGAAATCCTTTTAATGGCAAAGATAGTTATGTGTCGTTTGCTCACACGCGTTTTGTGGTGTTTTGGTCAAAGAATCCGAAACCGCTAATTCCGTATTTGCCTATTCTGCAAGAAAAAGGCATTGGCTTCTATATCCAATTTACGCTGAATGACTATGATGCTGAACAGTTAGAGCCGGGGGTGCCTCGCCTTGCTGAAAGAATCGACACATTTAAACAGATTGTTGACGAATATGGCGTGGGGAGCGTGGTGTGGCGGTTTGACCCACTGATTCTTACCGATACGATTTCGCCGGAATTGCTTTTGCATAGAATTTCAGCCATTGCGGAGCAATTGAGGGGCTATACGGAGAAGTTAGTATTCAGTTTTGCCGACATTGCCGGTTATCGCAGTGTGGCACGCAATCTTCGTGTTGCAGGAATAAATTTTAGAGAGTGGGACACTGAAACCATGCTGACTTTTGCTCGCCGGCTTGCGGATATGAGGCTGCCGTTTCGGCTTGCCACTTGTGCCGAGGATATTGATTTAGAAGAATTTGGCATAGAGCATAATCGCTGCATTGACCCGACACTGATAGCTCGCCGTTCGCCTGATGATGCTGAATTGCAAACTTTTTTGCAACGTGCAAAGCCGGATAGCGGTCAGCGAAAACTGTGCGGCTGCATCCTTTCCAAGGACATCGGAGCCTACAACACTTGCCCGCACCTTTGCCGCTACTGCTATGCCAATTATTCGCCACAAACGGTAATGCAAAATTTCAGAAAGTACTCAATTGATTCAGAATCAATAATATAAAAAGAGTAGGTCTAAGAGCCTGTTTCATAATACATGTTAAAAGCGGGGGGCATAGTTTGAGGCGAGTTTTTTGAGCGAAAAGATTATTTGGAACTATTGAAAAAATAAAAAAAATATTGAGATTGCAGCGGAATGTGCAAAAAAAAAGCAGATTCCGCTGCAATTTCGGGTATTTTTTGTGTATCTGCTGTTGAATAAAAAACGTAAAAGCTATGTTGGTATAAAGAAAATACGAGCCGCAGGGTGCAAGTTCTGCTATTATCAAATAGTGAGGAATGTGTGTCTGTCCCCAAATTTAGGACATAAATTGCTGTTTTTGTCCCCAAATTTAGGACAAGAATATGCTTTAGAATGGAAAAATACTATATGTGTCTTTTTTTTTAGGACAAAAATGCCTATATTTGTCCCCAAATTTAGGACAATATGGATAAACAGTATATTAAGGCACAAATTGCGATGCGTCAGTCGGAATTTCCGACGGACCTAAAGAAACGTGAAAAAACTCTTCCTGTGAATAGCGGAAAAATTGTGACAATTCCTGGAGTAAGACGTTGTGGTAAAACGTCAAGAATGGAAGCAGTTGTAAATGAACTTCTTGAAAGTGGTGTGGATAGAGAAAGGATATTGTGGGTGAGTTTTGATGATGAACGTCTTGTCCGCATGAATTCCGATGAACTTGACCAAATATTGGAGTCATACCGAGAAATGTATCCGGACATTGCCCTGTCTTCCGTGTATATGTTTTTTGATGAGATACAGCTTATTGAAAATTGGGAGTATTTCGTGATGAGGCTATACAAGCATTACTCAAAAAATATATATATCAGTGGAAGTAATGCCTCTATGCTCAGCCGCGAATTGAAATCGGCATTACGAGGGTGGCCTGATGAAGAAGAAACATTGCCTCTTTCATTTGCAGAATACTGTGAGTTCAAGGGGATAACAACGGATAGCTGGTTAGAGGCGGATATGGCAAAATTGCGAAATGCGTTTATGTCATTTAATAGTGAGGGCGGTTTTCCTGAGGTTGTACTCACGGAAAACAGTTTGCAAAAAATAAAGATTTTGCAAACGTATTTTGACACTATGCTATTAAAAGATTTGGTTGAGCATTACAGATTGTCCAATATAGAAGTGCTGCGATATTACCTTAAACGAATAATGTCTAATCTCTCAAAACCTACGTCTATTCGTTCTATTCATGGAGATATCAAATCCAGAAATCTTAGGGTTAGCAAAGATGACTTATATGAATGGGCAGGCTATGCGTGTGACATTTTTCTATTTATCCGAGTACCCAATTATAGTAAGTCTTTGCAAAAAATAGAGAGTTCGCAACCTAAATTTTATTGTATTGATAATGGACTTTGTGAAGCCGTGCTGTTGCCACAGAGTGACGATGACGGGAAAAAACTTGAGAATGCCGTTTTTTTACAACTTTACAGACAAAAGACGCCTTTGGATCAGATTTTTTATTATCAGGGAAAAGGTGAATGTGATTTTTTGATTCAGCGAGGTATTGATATAGACTTGTTGATTCAAGTTACATGGAGCATGGAAAATGAAGAAACGAGAAAGCGTGAAATAGCAGGGCTTGTAGAGGCTTCTCAGGTTACAGGTTGCAAAAATCTATTGATTATCACTGCTGACAGCAGTGAGTTTATCAAACTTGAAAACGGACTTGAAATTCAAGTTTTACCTGCGTGGAAATGGCTTTTGGGAAAAAATTGAGAGACTGTCTTATTTGGTCAGACAGTCTCTCTAAATTTATGTTTTTTTTATTTGTGAGCCGGACGGAGGAGGTCGTTTACTGTTTTGACGGGATTGAATGTGGAAGCGGGAACTTCTACGAATACTGTGTTCCAGTCACTCATGGCACCGTTCCAAAGACCGGGGAGTTCAAGTGCTTTGAGGTCTTTTCCGTGGAGTGATTTAGATGAGATGAAACCGGTGTCCGGGTCAACGTATTTGAGGAGGTCGAATTTGGTGCCGTCTGTTTTTTCAATGTAGCAAACCAGGTCAACGGGGTTAAAGTGTGAGGACTGTGCCACCATTGCTTTGTATTCTTCGTTTGCAGGGTCAATTTGTGTTGATTCAAGGATTTGCGGAGATGTAGAGCCGTCCGGGTTATAAGCGATGAACGGACCGCCTCCGGGTTCTCCTTCGTTGCGTACCATACCGCAGATGCGGATAGGGCGATTCAGTTTTTCCTTGATGTATAGTGCAAGTTCGGAATCTTCCATGTGTTTCATTTTCTCGTCGCGGATGCAGAGTTCGTCGTGGAGGAACGCAATCATGCGGCGGAGGTCTTCAATATCGTATTTGCCTTTTTCAAGCATATCCAGGTAAAGTGCAACGCGGTCGTGAATCTCGATAAGTTTTCCGGCGAGCACTTTTTTGTAGCGGAGTGTTGAAGCACGGTGAGAGTCCGGCACAACGTTGTCAATATTTTTAATGAATACTACAGGAGTCTGAATATCGTTCAGGTTTTGGATAAGTGCACCGTGACCACCGGGACGGAAAAGAAGTTCTCCGTTTTCGCGGAAAGGAGTGCCGTCCAGGTTTACGGCTATAGTGTCTGTAGAAGGTTTCTGTTCAGACATGGAGATGTCGTATTTCACACCGAGGCGTTTTTCCAGTGCGGGAACTGTTGCAGCGAGTTTTGCTGCAAAGAGTTCGCGGTGATTTGTGGAGACGGTGAAGTGCAGACGTACAGTGCCATCTGCGGAGGCGGCATACTGCGCACCTTCCACGAGTTGCTCTTCCAGTGCTGTGCGAGTGCCGTTTTCGTAAGCGTGGAAAGTGAGCAAGCCTTTAGGCAGGTTGCCATAGTTCATGCCTTCCGCTTTTACGATAGCACCAATCACTTTGCGACATTCTCCTTTTGCGATGAGTGAGTCAACGTCTTCACTGTAAAGTTTTTTTACTGTTGCATCAAGTTCGCTGAAGAATGCTATTTCGTGAATGTCTTTTAATAGTTTTTCAACATCGCTGCCCGGTTTTGGAGTGTCCGTGTCGCCGTCAACGAAAGCGAATAGTGCTTTGAACATGCGAGATGCGGCACCGGATGCAGGAACGAATTTTGTCACTTTGCCGTTGTTTGCGAGGTATTCGTGCCAGCGTGCTATTGCTTGCTCTTCTTGCTCGGAGTTAAGGATGAAGATTGATTCACCGGCTTTTGCACTTCCGCTGAGGCGGAGGTAGGGAAATCCGGTTTCAAATCTGTTTAACTGACATTTTACCTGTTCTTGAGATATGCCTTTGGAGGCGAGTAATTTAAGGTCGTCGTTAGTGAACATAAAAAATATCTTTTTTGGTTTATAAGGGGTTTGATTTCATGCCTCTAAATTAGTAATTATTTGCGACAGAAGAATGTTAAATGTTGTTAATCGTTGATGTTTGAGAGCATTGATGTGCTATTCTCTATTTTTTAACATTCATTTTACGAATAGTTCATCATTTTTTTCTAACTTTGAAAAATTATTTCAGAAGTATGAATATTTTAGTTACAGGAGCAAACGGACAGCTGGGCAACTGCATTCGCAATGCCGCAAAACGGACTGCATACAATTTTGTGTTTACGGATGTGGAGGAACTGGACATTACGAATCCGGAAGCGGTGCTTAAGGCTGTGTGTGACAATAAGATAGACGTAATAATAAACTGTGCGGCTTACACGAATGTGGACCGTGCTGAAGATGATGCCGCTTTTGCAGAGGTGCTGAATGCTGATGCGGTGCATAACCTTGCCGTGGCTGCAAAAAAATGTGATGCTACGCTCTTTCACGTATCTACAGACTACGTTTTCGGCGGTTCTCAGGGCAATGTGCCTCGCACGGAAGATGAACCGGCGAACCCGACAGGCGTTTATGGTCTCACCAAGCTTCACGGCGAACAAGCCGTATTAAATTCCGGCTGCAAATACCTCATTTTCCGCACTGCGTGGCTCTACAGCGAGTATGGCAAAAACTTCGTGAAAACTATGCTGAATCTCACTGCCACGAAGCCGGAGCTGAAAGTGGTGTTTGACCAATGCGGCACTCCTACTTACGCTCAAGACCTGGCAGATGCCATAATCAGCATTATTGAAAGTGGAAAATACGTGGAAAATCAGGGCATTTATCATTTTTCAAACGAGGGCGTTTGTTCCTGGTATGATTTCACGCAAATGATAGCATATTTTGCGGAAAACGCGTCTTGCAAAATTTTGCCCTGCCATTCAAGAGAATTTCCATCAAAGGTTGTTCGCCCGGCATACTCCGTTTTAGACAAAACTAAAATTAAGGAAACTTTCGGCATTGAAATACCGTACTGGACAGTGTCGCTCGCTAATTGCTTAAAAAATATTGAAAATGGACTTCAAGCGTAACATAATCATCACCGGTGGTGCAGGATTTATCGGCAACCACGTAGTGAGACTTTTCGTGAACAAATATCCGGATTATCGCATCATAAATCTGGACAAACTTACGTATGCCGGCAATCTGGCAAACCTCAAAGATGTGGAAAACGCTCCGAACTATGTGTTTGTGAAGGCAGACATTTGCGATTTTGATGCTATGCTCAGCCTTATGCAGAAATATGCTGTTGACGGCATTATCCACCTTGCAGCGGAGAGCCACGTGGACCGTAGCATAAAAGACCCGTTCACTTTTGCTCGCACAAACGTGATGGGTACGCTCTCGCTCCTCCAGGCTGCAAAAATTTACTGGGAATCGCTCCCGGAAAAATACGAAGGCAAGCGTTTTTATCATATTTCTACTGATGAGGTTTATGGTGCTCTCCGCCTCTCTCACCCGGAAGGAATAAAGCCGCCATACAGCACAACTGCCTCATCTACAGAGCATCACCTGGCGTATGGTGAGGATTTTTTCTATGAAACCACGAAATACAATCCTCACAGCCCTTATTCCGCTTCAAAAGCAAGCAGCGACCACTTTGTACGTGCTTTCCATGATACTTACGGCATGCCCACAATAGTGACAAACTGCTCTAACAATTATGGTCCATACCAATTTCCGGAAAAACTTATTCCTCTCTTTATCAACAATATAAAGAATCGCAAACCACTCCCCGTGTATGGGAAAGGAGAAAATGTACGCGACTGGCTGTACGTTGAAGACCATGCTCGTGCGATAGACCTTATTTTCCACAGCGGAAAAATTGCGGAAACATACAATATCGGTGGCTTCAATGAATGGAAAAACATTGATATAATCCGAGTAGTAATAAACACTGTGGATAGACTTCTGGGCAGAAAAGAAGGGGAGGATATGGATCTTATCACCTTTGTTACAGACCGTCTCGGACACGATGCCCGCTATGCCATAGACTCCACAAAACTCCAGAAAGAGCTCGGTTGGGAGCCAAGTCTCCAGTTTGAGGAAGGCATAGAAAAAACCGTCCGCTGGTACCTTGACCACCAAGATTGGCTGGATAATATCACTTCCGGTGATTATGAAAAATACTACGATGAAATGTATAAAAACAGGTAGATTTTACAAAACCGACCAAGGATTTATCACTTGACTTTGCAAAAGGTATTTGTAATATTCTAATGGTGATTTGACATTCAAGATCCCCCTAATATTTGTCTGATTTTTTATATTTCATAACCTTGGTTTTTAGGCAAAGTTACATTTTGCTATGCACTTCTGGCTAAAAACAAGAACTCTCCTCACGCTATTAAACCTCGGCTTGTGGTATTATTTAAGAAAAAGTTCCTAAGATTTGACTATATTGTTATTTGAATCCAAATGCACACTAAATTTATTTTGAAATGCCAAATTATAACTGTCGGGGTCATCAGCTATAGTTTCACCTATAAAACAATTTAAATCTTCTTCAATGTCTTTTTCTTCAATTTGTTTATAATATGCACACTCCATCGCATATTTTGTTTTTATTGTATTATTCTTATTAATATTACAACTTTTATTACCATAACAATAGTATTTGCAAATCATACAATTACGAACCTTAACACCTTTTTTTATTAATTCAAAAAAGACTTTTCGCCAACTCATTGGCCAATTAGATAAAACATAATTGCAATTTTTAACTTTACAAATTTCATTAATAGAGTCTTGACAACGTAAATTATCATAATGTTTAATAGAACCTATATTATAAACACTATAAATATGAAAAGCTCTACGAATATCATCATTATTTTCACTCAAAAATAATTCTTTGGGTTTGAAATTATAAAAAATAGTCTTACAATCGTCAATTTGATTATAGTCATTATTATCGTTATATAAAGAATAATCTATTCCTTCAATTCTGCAATTATCAGCAATTTCTTCAATATCCTCTATGGATGATACTTTTATTTCAATTATTCTTTCACCGGACTTTATTTTTTCTTCTGTTGATTTGTGAGTAACCCAAATTTCAATAATTAAAGGATTACATTTTTTATCTTCAGAAGTAAGCATCAAATCAGCTTTAAAACTATTAAATGTCTTTTCTTCTTCACAATGAGTGTAATATTCTTTTAAATTATATTTTTTGTAATCGGGTTTATAACATCTTAAAGATTTTGAAAATGAAAACGGACATTTTTTATTGCAATAAAATTTCGTTTTTAATTTTATTTCAAAAGATTGTGATTTATAAAAAGCGTCTATTATTTTTAGTTTTGCTATTTTATGAAGATAGCTTTCGTATTTACATTCATGTCCGTTTTTATGAGCGAAATGCCATTTTCTTCTTTTGCCCATTCGGGGAATCATTTCCTTTCCACAGAAAGGGCAAAAATATTTTTCTTTACGCACTGACTCTTTAACATTTATAAGATGTCTCATGTTATTGAGAGCATAAGAATAGTTCTGTTTGTGGTATTCCATTTTACAATAAATATTAGATTAATAAAAAAGTTATATTTCACAAAGGAGATACAAAAGTGAATTATTTGAATAGCGGTTCTAATGCTCTATTTATTGCCTTACGGATGTCATCAGCTTCAGTATCACCTTGTCCTTCTGCAGTGCAAACAACGATAGGGTTCTGAGTTTGTGCATTAATAAATTGGATTGTTACTTCAATAGAATAGCCTATGTTTACGTTTCTTCTTCCGCTTTCACCATAGTTAATAACCATAGTTTTTGATGCATTATCATCCTTTATTTCATTCACTCTGACAAAACCATTCTTTAGTAATATTCCGCTAATCACATCTGCCGGATTAATACTTTTAGTGTCACCACCAAATAAGAATAATTGATTTCCATAAACTCCTGTGCTAGATGATAATTCATTAGTAGGAGTAATATAAAAATAAGTATAATCACTTATTGATTGACCTTCAAAATACTTTGTCATTGGTGGTTTCATAGAAGCACAAGATGTTAACAAATAAAATACAATTAATAAGACTGAATAATTAATATTTATCTTCATAGTTAATACACTTTTAGTGAAATTAATAATCTCTTTTATATCATTATACAAGCAATACTCCGTACTTCACAGGGTCGTTTCATCTAAACTAAATGTAAAAGTGATATTTTCATTTGTTTTGACAAAAGTTGAAATTCCAATCAATTCTGAATGCATATTATCGTCAGTACAAAATAAGACTTTGATTTGCTCACCTTCTTCCATCTCTAACGAACATACGAGATCTAAAGATTTGTCATTACACAACTGTTTCAATGTTTCAATGCTATCAGTTCTATGACCTAAAATAATTTCCATTTGTTTTTCGGGGGATTCATTAAAATCCTGCCTTCTGGCTCTATGGTATTTTGACATAATAAAAGAAAATTTAGTTTTTTTATGCAAAGATATAAGTAGATTATACTAATTCCAAATTGATATTAACATTTATTTGAAAAATGGCATAAAGAAAAAGTGACACCAATTGATATATTTTATCAATTATTAAGATTATTTAATTAAAGTAGTGAAAATTTTCCTGTTCAGTTACCTTTATAGTAGCAAATAGTAGTGATATTATACAGGCTATAAAAAATAAAAAAAAGTGTTCGGTTTTTTGCGAACATGATATATTTTTATTAATTTTGCAGAAAAATAATTATATGGAGATTATTTTTGAAGAAGAATATTTATCGGAATTGTTTTTCAAAGGGAAATGCAATGATAAAAAGCATAGATACCAGCCTGATATTGTGAGGAAATATCAGAAAGCAGTAGTGCTTCTTGCAAACGCCAAGCAAGTTGAGGATTTATTTGAAATCAATTCTTTAAATTATGAAGTCCTTTCCGGAGATAAAAAAGGTATTTCTTCTGTAAGGTGCGGGTTAAAATATAGATTGGAATTTAAGATTTCAAAGGAAAATGAAACTCTTACAATATGCAGATTATTAGAATTAAGTAACCATTATAAATGAAAAATAGTATGGAAACAAAAATATATAGCAAAAGTGATTTAGTGCCATCTTGTCCGGTTCATCCCGGTGAAATAGTAAAAGATGAATTGGAAAGCAGAAATATTTCTCAAAGAAAATTTGCGGCACTAATAGGTTGCTCTTATTCTGTTTTGAATGAGGTGCTTAATGGAAAACGTCCTGTAACTACGGAATATGCTTTGCGTATTGAAGCAGCTATAGGTATCAAAGCTTATATGCTTATCAATATCCAAAGTGAGTATAATCTGCAAACTGCTAAGCAAGATTCAAATTTTATGTCTATTCTCAGTAAAATTCGCTCTGCAGCAGCTATGTTATAAGATAATTGTTTTTTAACTGCTAAGTCATATACGACTTAGCTATAATCAAAATGAGCAAAATCTATACGACTTTGCTCATTTTGATTTGTTTTTTACATTTACCCCGGGTAGCGGATTCGCTTCGCTTCTTCCGCAACCCGGGGATAACAAATTGCCGCAAGCTCCGCCGAGCTTGAATCTTGACGTTATCCCGGTTCATCCCGCAGGTTCATTTGGGTTGTAATAAGGACATAAGGTCCGCTTTCATCAAAAAATATCGCGGAATATAGGGATAGTCAAAATTAATTATTCAAAGTGGCTTTTGACACCGGCTACGAGTTCTTCAGCGTATTTGTCGCGGAGAACGATTTTGCCGTCAGGGTCAAAGAGGATGATGCAAGGGATTCCGGAGATGCCGTAAAGGTCTGTAGGGATGGTTTGTGCGTTGTAAACCACTTCCCATGGGATTTGTTTGTTTTGAACTGCTGTGGCAGTGTTTTCAGGCTCGTCCCAAACAGCAACGCCGATAACTTCAAGACCTTTGTCTTTGAGTTCACCGTAAATGCCGCGAATAGTTTCAATTTCACGCATGCAAGGTCCACACCAGCTTGCCCAGAAATCAACGAGGACGTAGTGTCCTTTGCCGACATGGTCGCTGAGACGGAAAATAGAATCGTTGTGGCTGATTTCAAAGTCCTTAAACATTTTGCCTTCGCCTGTTTCCGCTTTGTTTACGAGTGCCTGCTTGAGATTTTGAATGCGTATGTATGAGTCAAGTGCCGGATATTTAGCAATACTGTCGTTGAGTTGGTCAAGCTCGAGTTCGTATGCAAAAGAAGAGAGGAAAACGTAGTAGCCGACAGGGTTATCGCTGTTTTGAGCCACAACTTGTGCAGCATAAGCGTTAGCGGCATCAATTATTTTTTGTGTATCATCTTCCGTTGCGGTATCCGGCAGAGCGGAGAAGTCCTTAGAGAATTTTTCCATACCTTTGCTGAAGTCTTCCAAGACTGCATTAAGCGTACCGCCTGTGGCTTTACCGTTTTCAAATTTGATAGAGTCAGCTTCCAAGATAAAAGAGCCGCGACGTTGTCCACCGGTCACGAGAACGCGAACGAGTGTAGGTTTTTCAATGTTTCCTTTAAATTGAACAGCACCATTTTCCACTACGGCACTGTCTATTTTGTCGCTTGTGTCATAATCCACGAGGTACGCCATAAGGTTGTTGTCCGCATCAGTCAAGGAGGCATTAACAACGTATTCAGTTTTTGGTTGCTGGCTGCAACTTGCCAGGAGCAGTGCACCGAGCGAGATGAGAGAAAATTTTTTCATTTTTTTTGATTTTATTTTCAGTGTTTATTATTTTTGTGATATTCAGCGACAAAGGTAGCGAAATTTTTTATAACTTTGACGAATAAAAGGACTTAAATGAATAGTATATACATAAAAAATCTGGAGGTTTATGCCTTTCATGGTGTGTTGCCGCAGGAAAATGTGGTGGGCAACACTTTTTTTGTTACAGTCCGCTTAGACTGCGATTTGAGCCGTGCAATGGAAACGGACAGTGTGGAATATTCCGTGAATTATGCGGAAGTGGTGGAGATAATTAAGGGGCAAATGGCGGTCACGTCAAAAACTCTGGAAAATGTGGTTTTTCGTATTCGCGAAGCCCTTCAGCAGCACTTTCCGCAGGTATGTTCCGGCATGGTAAAGGTGGCAAAACAGTCACCGCCAATCCCCGGTGCGAAAGCGGAAGAAGTGGCGGTGAGTGTGGAATTTTAAGCAGTGCTTTTTGCAGCCGCCTTGGCTAAACGGCTGCATTACATTTACGCAGTCGCAGAGTAAATAGTCAAGGCGGTTAGAAGAAAACCGGTATTATGAGTGTTCCGGCAATCAGGAGAATTATAAAAGCGGCAGCGGCAATGACTATTGCTATATTTGTTTTCTTTTTCATATCTGAGAATTTGTTTTTAGATAATCTGCGTATAATTCAGAGAGTTTTTGTTCGTTGATATTCAGGAGTGAGAGTTGCTTGAAAAAGTAGTTTATCTCGTTTTTCAAGAAACTTTGGCGTCGGATGTCCAAGATTTTTGTGCGAGCATCTTCTTGCACAAAGTAGCCTATGCCACGTTTATTGAAGATGATATCGTTACCGGCGAGGTAGTCGATAGAACGCATGGCGGTGTTCACGTTTACTTCATACGCCGCACTGAGTTCCCTCACAGACATCACTCGTTCGCCGGGTTTGAGTTCTCCGGACAGCACTTTATCCTCAATGCTGTCTGCAATTTGGAGATATATTGCTTTGTTATTAGAAAAATTCATTGCAGGTCTGTTTCTTTATATCTGTAATATGCTATCACGTGCATCACAAAAGAGAATACTATGAGGAGAATGTTGAAGAATATGAGCCATGCTTCAACAGCGGCATCCGAAGAATAGAAAACTGTCATCACGTGTTCGATAATTGCATTGAAAAGGAGAAGGGTAACGGTGAGAATAGCCATACTAAGTACGTAACCTTTTATAAATGTGTAGGTTGGAGTGATTGTACTCATCAGAACGTAGTATGCTGTGTTGAAGATGTATGCAGAGATAGGGAATATAATTCCGTTCAAGATGTAGGGGCGTATTTGCATCATTTCTTCTCGGAATATCACTTCCGTAAGTGAATTGTAGTCATACCAGGGATAAGCTGCGGCAACGTAAATCGAGCGAACCGTTTCCAATGCCAGAAGTGATACTGCAAAGAGAATTATATAGCCGAAAACGTAAATGATAATTCTTACCAGGTATTTTTCCAGAGGAGTGCCCACGCACATCAGCGAATCTATTTTTCCTTCTTTAGTAGCATAATTGTTGCAAACCAGCGAGGCTGAGATGTATCCGGCAATTGAGAAATAAATGAGCATTGTAAAAACGAGTACATTGGCACATATATCGTTCATAGGGGTGCAGAATGCTTTGCTATATTCGCTTTGCTCCGTGTAGCCGAAAGTGAGCGCGAGCATATATATGAGAATCATAAGTCCCACGAGGATTCCGCCCTGCATGAGTATTTTTTTGCGGTTGTTAGCCCATTCGCGTTTCAGGAGCATAGAAAGGCGGATAAATGAGAATGAGTTGTCTCTAATCATTTCCATTGTATTATGTTTTTTTATAGGTTTATCAAAAAGTGTTACTTAAGAATGGCTTTCACCATATTCGGGTTTTCAAGACAGAAAAGGAAGAGGCTCTCCAGGTTCAATTCCGTTTCTTCGTCGTTTTCATTGCGGAAAGTGATGTAAGACGTTCCGGCGAGAGTTTTGGCGGAGAATACCACCTTTTCCGATTCTACGGCTTCCGTGGTGGTGATGAAATTCAGCTTGCTTGTGATTTCAGAGATGTTTTTGTTTACCACCATTTCTTTTTCGGATAGAATGAGCAAGTGATCCAGGATTAGTTCCACGTCATGGACTTGGTGAGTGGAGATGATGATTATTCTGTCGTCTGTCATGTGTGAAGCTATGAAGCGGCGGAATTGCACTTTGCTCATGATGTCCAGTCCGTTTGTAGGTTCGTCCATAATCAGCAGTTTTGTGTTGCAAGCAAGAGCGAAGCACATAAATGCTTTTTTCTTTTGTCCCATAGATAGGCTGCCGAGGTTTTCGTTGTAGTCCAGGTCAAAAATTTTGAGGTTTGATTTCAGGTCCTCTACGCTGAAGTTAGGGTAAAACGGGGCATTTATTTTGCAGTATTCTTCCATTGTGATTTTAGGGAGGTCAAATTCTTCCGGCACGATGAAAGTTTCGCAGAGAGTTGACGGCAGACGTTTTCTTACGTTTTGATTGTCAAAGAGAATTTCGCCTCCGCAGGGAGTGAGCATGCCGCAGAGCAGGTGGAGTAGTGTGGATTTGCCCACGCCGTTCTGTCCGAGCAGCCCGTATATTCCACCTTCCTTAATTTCCAGGTTAAGGTTCGTGAAAACTTTTTTGGACTTGCCGTAGCTGAAGTCAATATTTTTAATTTCAATCATAGTGTATTGGTGTTATAGTTTAATAGTACACCGCAAAGGTATAACGAAGTTTTGGAATGGAAAAATATTTTAACATTATTTAAGAATTGGTATTTGGTAATAGACTTCAAAAGCGAAAAATAATTCGTAACTTCGCAGAGAAACCAAAATTGCGGACAAACCGCATAAAACCTTAGAACTATAACAAAAAAAATGAAAAAATTAAGCACAATATTCCTTTCAGCCTTGATGCTGATTACTCCTGCACTGAAAGCAGAAGAACTCGTGATTATTCACACAAACGATACACACTCCATAATAGAGCCGGACAAGAAAGGTTTGGGAGGCTGGTTCCGCCATAAAGCACTGATAGACAGCATAAAATCCTGCAATGAAAATGTGATTCTGGTTGATGCCGGAGATGCCGTGCAGGGTTCCGTTTATTTCAATCTTTACCGCGGAGAGCTGGAGTACAAACTCAAAGAACTTATGGGCTACGACTATTGCATACTCGGCAACCATGACTTTGACTATGCGGATTCCGTGATGATACCGCTGATAAAAAACACGAACTTGAAGTGGATTTCGTCAAACTATCTTTTTAAGGACAAAGAAATGAGTAGCCGTTTTGCTCCATACTATATCCGTGAGGTGGCAGGAAAGAAAATTGCTTTTATGGGCATAAACATCAATCCTGACGGACTTCTCACACCGGGCAACTATGACACTGTGGAATACGTAGATGCAGTGAAAGCGGCACAAATCACATCGCAATTTCTCAAACAGTGCCTTAAGGCAGACATTGTGGTGGCTATCACACACATAGGCTATAAAGAAAGCAATTTGCCGTATGACGACCTGAAACTACGTGCCACTTGCCCTGATATAGATATTATTATAGGAGGACATTCTCACTCCGAGGTTACTCCGGGCGAAGATTGGATTGCACTTGGTGATTCCGCTATCATCGCACAGGCTTACAAGTATGGCTACAAAGTGGGACAGTTTACTATAGACCTGGACAAGATGCAGGCAAAACACCGGCTTTACACTATAGACAGCCGCTACGACAGATTTCCAAAGGATGCAGCGATGGAAGATTTCATCAAGCCATACGTTCATGGCAAAGATTCCGTAAATAGCCTTTATATCAGCAATATACCCAAAACAATGGAAGCAGACGGAATGGAACTGCGTAATTTCCTTGCAGACTTTTTCCTCAAACGCGGTGAAGAAATATGCGGAGCGAAACCGGATTTGGCTATCATAAACAAGGGAAGTATTCGTCAGCCTTGGACTGCAGGAAAACTGTCGGAAGGCGATGTGATGTCTGCTCAGCCGTTTTCAAACTATGTCACCGTTCAGGAAATTCCCGGTGATTCGCTTATAAGTTGCTTTGACTTTATGGCACTTTCCGGCGGACAGGGCGTGAGTGCCGGCGTGGAAGCAAAAATGGCAGGAGGCAAATGCGAATACGTGAAGATAAACGGTAAACCTATTGACCCGAACAAAACTTATCGCCTTGCCACTATAAACTATGTGGCAACCGGAGGAGACAACTTCAGTATGCTCAAATGTTTTCCGATAATTTATCGCAGCGAAAACTTTGTGCAGCGAGATTTGATAAACTATATCAAGAAGTATTATCCTAAAAATCTCAAATACACGGACAAGCAAAGAATGTACAAATAAAGTCTATTAACCAATTAGAACTCAACCATTTAAGTATTGACCATGAAACACATTTGTTCTATTATCCTGCTTGCAGTGCTTGCACTCACGTCAGCGGCAAGTCCTAAAGAAATAAACCCCGTGTTGCAGTCGCGAGAGTGTAAACAGTGGGTAGATTCAGTAATGAAAACCATGACGATTGAGGAGCAGGTGGCACAGCTGTTTGTAGTAAATCTCAGAGCAGACAGCGTATCTTATTCTGCAATAAAATCACTTTTCGGAAAACATGGTGTAGGCGGTGTGCTTTTCAGTCGCGGACCGCTGAAGAACTATGCAAACGGCATCAATGCCATTCGCAAAGCCTCCAAAGTGCCGCCGTTTATCACATTTGACGGTGAATGGGGACTGCCGATGAGAATTAAAAATACTCCGCGTTTTCCATATAATATCAGTATAGGTGCTGCGAGAGACAGCCATGCGGCATACGTCTATGGACGTGAAGTGGCACGAGAAATGAAAGCACTGGGAGTGAATGTGAACTTTGCTCCGGTGATAGATGTGAACACAAATCCGCTTAACCCCGTTATAGGCTATCGCTCCTTTGGTGAAGATCCGCAGAGAGTGGCGGAGTTTGGTATAGCCTACGCAAACGGACTTGAAGACGGTGGAGTAATGTCTGTTTCCAAACATTTCCCCGGTCATGGCGACACATCTACGGATTCTCACAAGGAACTGCCCGTTGTTACGCACAGTGAAGAGCAACTCCAAACGCTGGATTTATATCCCTTTGAAAGGTTTATCGCCGACGGAGGTTGCGGTGTTATGGTAGGTCATTTGAACGTTCCCGTCCTTGACCCCTCAGGCACACCTGCATCACTTTCAAACGTAATCACCACTCAACTTCTCCGTGAAAAAATGGGTTTTGACGGACTTGTTTTCACCGATGCACTGGGAATGAAAGGAGCAAGACTGGAAGGCAAGTCAAATGCAGTTGCAGCACTGAAAGCAGGTGCGGATATGCTTGTGAATCCTATGAATCTGCATGACGACTTAATGGCTGTTATCAGAGCGGTTTATGGAGGAGAAATCAGTAAAAAAGTAATTCGTGAACGCTGTGCAAAAGTCCTTGCATACAAATATGCTTTCGGCGCACACAAAACACCGCTCACGGATTTGGCAACTATCAGCGATGTGGTAAATGCTCCGGCATCGGAAGTGGCATGCGGCATTGTGGCAAATGAATGTATCACACTTCTCAGAGACGCTAACAATTTAGTGCCACTCATGAACACCGAGCCAAAGAAAATAGCTGTGGTAAACATTGGAGCGGCAGAGAAGGATTTTACGGATATGTGTAAAAAATATGCGGATATTGACGTTTATAACACAGCATATCACCTCAATGCACTGAAAAAATACGATGTTGTGGTGGCTGCCGTTTATAAAAGTGGCAATGGCTCCGTTTATCAGCTCTCAACGCTCAAAGATTTGCAAAATTTAGTGGAAGTATTCTTTGTGAACCCGTTTGAAATGGCAAAATTTGCGGATTCCGTAACGGAAAATGCATCTGTAATTCTTGTGGGCGACGATACAAAGCATTTGCGTCTTGCAGCGGCACAAGCACTTTTCGGTGGTATAAAAATTGATGGTATTTGTCCTGTAGATATAGCAAATATCGCCAAAACAGGTGATGGACTTGTGCGTGAAAAAATTCGCCTCGGCTACGCTCATCCGGCGGTGATGAATCTGAATGAAAATATGGCGTATCGCTTGGATTCGCTTATAAGAGAGGGACTTAAAAAGAAAGCCTTCCCGGGCTGTCAACTTCTTGTGGCAAAGGGCGGAAACGTGGTTTTTGACAAAGCCTACGGTTATCAGTCGTTCGGTTCTCGCCATAAAGTGACGGATAATACGCTTTTTGACCTTGCCTCAGTTTCTAAAGCTACAGGTACACTGCCTGGCGTGATGAAGGCTTACGATTTGGGTCTTTTCAGTATTGATGACCTTGCTTCCAAGTTTATTCCGGGACTTGTGGGAACAAACAAGGAAGACGTGACAATTCGCCAACTCCTTTTCCACGAAAGCGGCATACAGCCGAGCTTGAATATGTTCAACATTATGATGGATTCCACCACATACACCGGTGAACTTATCACAAGCAAGTATTCAAAAGCAAATCCTATCCTTATCCAGCGTAATGCTTACGGAAATGCCACTGCAAAACTCCGCAGAGACATCACTTCTCCTGTCAGAACAGATGAATTTGACATTGAGGCGGCACGCGGACTTTATGTGGGCAAAATCACGTACGATACTATTATGAATCGTATCTACAACTCTCCGCTGAGAAAAGACAAAAGTTATGCCTATAGCTGCCTGAATTTCTGTCTCCTTATGGATTTGGAACAAAGACTTACGGGCATTGCTCACGACACTTGGATGCAAGACAGCATTTATTCCAAACTTGGCTGCTACAGAACTTGTTATCAGCCGCTTAAGCGTTTCCGCAACACGGAAATCGCATCTACGGAAAAGGATACCTATCTCCGCAAGCAAACTCTCTGCGGCTATGTGCATGATGAACTTGCCGACTTTTCCGGCGGTGTGCAAGGCAATGCGGGATTGTTTTCCACAGCAGGAGACTTGGCTAAGCTCTGCCAAATGTGGCTCAATAAGGGTATTTATGCCGGACAGAGAATACTCTCCGAAGGAACAGTGCAGTTATTCACCAAGGAAAAAAGTCCTACTTGTCGCCGCGGACTGGGATTTGACAAGCCGGACAAGACAAACGACGACTATTCACCCACGTGCTCGGAAGCCACAGCCGCAACATTCGGTCACCTTGGCTTTACCGGCACTGTATTCTGGGTTGATCCGGACAATGACTTAATATTCATTTTCCTCTGCAACAGAGTAAACCCCACTCGAGACAATGATGCATTTAATGAAATGAATATTCGCCCGGAACTTTTCAGTATTGTGTATCAAAGCATTTTGAAATAAATTCTAAAAGATGCAAGTTTCTCGGGCTTGCATCTTTTGTTTTATCTTCAATTATATTGGTAAAATTAGGCAAAACAACAAATTTTAATACCGCTTTATTTTGATATTATTTGCTTAAAGAGTAATTTTGCAGTATGAACGACAGTCAGAAGTTAGGAATAGAACAAAATCAAACTCAACGACTGATACCAATGCAGGTTGCAGTTGGTCGTCTGCTGGAAATGAATGTCATTGAAGTAGAGGAGGAGGTGAAGCGTGCACTTGAAGAACTTCCGGCACTTGAAGTCAATGAAGATAAGGAAGATAAGCCCGTTCAGCAAGATGATGATAATGAAGAAAATTTTGCTGAAAGTGCGGAACAGATGCAGATGGCAGACTATCGTACGGATGATGATATCCCGTCTTATCTGAAAAAGGCTAATAACGGATATTATGACCCTGACGACTATATAGAACCTGTGGTGGTAGCGGTGGAGGGTACTATTATCGACACTCTGACGGAACAGTTGAATGAGCGTGAGGTTACTCCGCAGCAGGAATTAATTGCAAAATACATTATCGGTAGCATAGACGATAACGGATATATGTCACGCGACATGAATTCTATCCGCACGGATATTGCTTACCAGGCAGGCATTGATGTCACTATTGAAGAAGTGAGAGAAGTGTGGAAGATGATTCGCACTTTTGACCCTGCCGGCATTGCCGCCGTGGATTTGCGTGACTGTCTGCTCCTACAGTTGCAGCGAAGAATTGCGGATGAGCAAAAACCCGGCAAGGCTCTGATTGATGCTAAAGAAATAATTGCGGACTACTTTGACATTTTCTCTAAGAAGCATTTTCAAAAAATCACTTCCGCTCTCGGTATTTCGGAAGAGGAACTGAAAGATGCTCTGGAGGAAATTCGTTCTCTAAATCCCAAGCCGGCAGGACAACTTGCTTCCGGCGGACTTGAGGAAGGCTCCAGACACATAGTGCCGGATTTTAATGTGGAAGTGGATGGCGACAAAATCACTCTCACTCTGATGAATAATATTCCGGAACTCAGGATTGAAGCCACATTTGCGGAACGGCCTGATGAAAAGCAGTTTAAGGGCAGAGACAAGTCTGCTGCCGCCACATTTATCCGTCAGCGACGCGATGAGGCACAAATGTTTATCCGTGCTCTTTCCATGCGTCAGGAGACGCTTTTCCGTGTGATGAGCGGAATTGTCACCATTCAGCGGCAATTTTTTCTCAGCGGAGATATGAGCGACATAAAACCTATGGTGCTCAAAGATGTGTCTGAACTTACGGGCGACAATATCTCCGTTATTTCGCGTGCTACGGCTGCAAAATACGTTTCCACGCCGTACGGTGTCTTTCCGCTGAAAGTGTTCTTCAACGAGAGAGTGAATGACGAGGAAGACGCTTCTTCACACAAGATTATTGAGGAAATAAAGGCGATAATAAGCACGGAAAGTAAGAAAAAACCTTTCAGCGATGATGCAATAACAGCTATGCTGAACAAAAAAGGATATTCGCTTGCTCGCAGAACCGTGACCAAGTATAGAGAGAAAGTGGGAATCCCCGTTGCACGACTCAGAAAAGAATTATAACAGGAAAATAATTAATCACAATGATAAAGACTATTTCACGCATCGCATCCATTCTGTTTTCACCGTTTATAGTGCCTACATACGCTATAGCGATGGTGCTGTGGATGACGATACTTTTTGTAGTGCCTTTGGAAACAAAGCTTACAGTGACGGCAATTACGTTTCTGTTGACAATGGGAATGCCGTTTTTGGTAATTCTGGGACTTTACAGAGCCAAAACCATACACAGTATAGGTCTTGAAAACCGGAAAGAAAGGCTGATACCATACCTTGTTGCAGTGGTGTGCTATGCTTTGCTTGCGGTGTATTATCACAAGATTCATTCACCTATATGGCTCACAATGTTTCCTATTGGGGGCGGACTTGCCGTGCTGGTAACGCTTATCGTGAATCGCCGGTGGAAGATTAGTGCACACTCAGCTGCTATGGGAGGCTTTGTCGCATTTGTGTATCTTCTTCATCATTCACAGGTACTCCTTTTCGGAGGTATGCCAATGCTGTATTTAGCCGTGATAGTTACGGGGATATTAGGCACGGCACGTATTTTCCTCGGTCTTCATTCTCCGCTACAGGTATTGGCAGGGATAGCAAACGGAGTGCTGTGCATTTTATTGACATCGCTATTTTATTAAAATAAATACTTAAAATTCAAGCAAGATGACACCATTAGTAAGTATTATTATGGGAAGTACGTCAGACCTTCCGATACTCGAAAAGGCTGCGTCTTTTTTAGACTCTATGGAAATACCATTTGAAATGAATGCACTTTCCGCACACCGCACACCACGCGAAGTGGAGGAATTTGCAAGAAATGCAGCAGGAAGAGGACTCAAAGTGATTATCGCTGCCGCAGGTATGGCTGCCGCTCTGCCGGGTGTGATAGCGGCAATGACACCTGTTCCCGTGATTGGCGTTCCTATCAATTCTTCACTGGAAGGACGTGATGCACTGCTCTCGATAGTTCAAATGCCGCCGGGCATTGCTGTGGCAACAGTGGGTATTAACGGTGCTATGAATGCAGCCGTGCTTGCCACTCAGATTCTTGCTTTAAGCGACCCTGAAATTGCCAAGCGTTTTGATGGTTATCGCCGTGGCTTGGTGGATAAAATCGTGAAAGCGAATACTCAGCTCGCTTCACTCAAGTATAAATATAAAGTAAACTAAATGAGCGTTTTTGACTATATAAGACATAAATCCTCTGTAGTCAACATCGGTGGTGTGCCTCTGGGAGGCGATAATCCGATAAGACTGCAGTCCATGACAAACACTTCCACTATGGACACTCCCGGGAGTGTGGCTCAGATAAAAAGAATTGCCGCTGAAGGTGCAGACTATGTAAGACTTACTGCACAGGGTGTGCGTGAGGCGGAAAACTTGGCACTGATACGTGCGGAACTGCGTAAAGACGGCATTACCGTGCCTCTTGTTGCTGATATTCACTTTAATCCTAATGCCGCTTTTGCTGCTGCCAAGACGGTGGAGAAAGTGAGAATAAATCCGGGAAATTTCGTTGACCCGGGAAGAACATTCCGCCGCCTTACATATACTGATGAGGAATATGCTGCGGAAATTAAAAAAATAGACGATGCTCTCACACCGTTTCTGGAAGTTTGCCGTGAAAACGGCACCGCTATCCGTATAGGTGTGAACCATGGCAGCCTCTCAGATAGAATTATGAGCCGCTACGGCGATACTCCTGCCGGAATGGTGGAGAGTGCTATGGAATTTCTGCGGGTATGTGTGAAACGCCACTTTTTTGACGTGGTTATTTCCATAAAAGCGTCAAACACCGTGATTATGGTGGAAACCGTTCGCAGGCTTGTGCGAGCTATGGATGCGGAAGATATGCATTTTCCGCTCCACCTTGGTGTGACGGAGGCAGGCGACGGAGAAGACGGCAGAATAAAGTCTGCGGTAGGCATCGGTACTCTTCTTGCGGAGGGTATAGGCGACACTATCAGAGTTTCACTCAGTGAGGACCCTGAATGTGAAGTGCCTGTGGCTCGAAAATTAGTGGATTATATCACGGCTCGTGAAAATTTGCCTGCAGTAAAAGGCGATTTCTGCCCGGGTTATGACCCCGTAATGCCTCAGAAAAAGCAGACGCAAGCTATTGGCGAGATTGGCGGAGAAAACCCCACGGCAGTGGTTACGGATTTGTCCGGCTTTGAACTCGTTGATGCAGAAAAAATCAGAGATTTTGATTTCTCTAATCTTCAGAAGCCGATTTGCTTGTTTTCAAATCACCTGAACACCGTTGGCTCCATTCTTGCAGCATGTCACTATCTGAACGGAATAGACTGCAAACTGCCTGTGGCTGTGATGATTGACTATAAAGATACACCGGCGGAAGATGTTACACTATATGCCGCTGCGGATTTCGGACGTATTCTCCTGAATGGATTTGCGGACGGCATAAAAGTTGCTGCTGAAAATATCAGCGACAGTCGTCTTGAGGAATTGGGCTATTCCATTCTCCAAGCTGCTCGCAGAAGATTCACAAAAACGGAATTTATATCTTGTCCCAGTTGTGGAAGAACACTTTTTGACTTGCAATCCACGCTCAAAGATATTAAAGAGGCACTTTCACATTTACCCGGACTGAAAATAGGTGTTATGGGTTGTATTGTGAACGGACCCGGCGAAATGGCAGATGCGGATTATGGCTACGTTGGTGCAGCTGCAGGACACGTGAGCCTTTATAAAGGGAAGGTGTGTGTGGAAAAGAATATCCCGGCAGAGGAAGCACTCGGAAAACTGATAGCCATACTGAAAAACGACGGTAAATGGCAAGATAAATAGCACTAAACATAAATTTTATATGGCACAAGAAAACACTAATACCTCACATATCAGCCTTAACAGGCTTATCTCTGAAACATTATCTAAAAACGCCTCTCATGCCGCGATGACGGATATGAACACCGGTCTTATGCTCACATACAGTGAACTTTCCGGCAAAATGGCGGTTATCCGCGGGAAACTTCGTGATATTGGTGTAAAAAAAGGAGACAGGGTGGTGATATGTGGCAGAAACAGAAGTTGCTGGGCTGCCTCTTTTCTTGCTGCTATAACAAGTGGTGCCGTTGCAGTGCCCGTTTTGAGTGACTTCAATCCGGAAACGATTGCACACTTGATTGTTCACAGCGGTGCATCCGCCGTTTTTATCGATGACAGTCTTTTTAAGAAAATAGACACTGCAAAAGTGCCTGCAGAAACGGTTTTCGTATCTTTAGACACTGTTTTTTCTCTGGAATCAGAGCCTGATAATGCAATTTTTGAGGACGGCAAAGATGACTTGGCTGTTATCAATTACACTTCCGGTTCTATGGGAAGCAGCAAGGGCGTAATGCTCTCTTTCGGAAACCTTTCAAGTAATGCGTATTATTCAATAAGCAATATCCCGTACCTTTTTCCGGACGACGGAACACTGAATTTGCTTCCGCTGGCACACATGTTCGGACTGCTTGTGGAGCTTATTTTCCCACTTTTGAAAGGTTGCCATATTCATTTCTTGGGAAAGACCCCGGCTCCGTCCGTGTTGCTGAAAGCACTTGCGGAAGTGAAGCCGAAACTTATGATAGTGGTGCCGCTTATTCTGGAGAAAATTATTATTGGCAAGGTCTTTCCTGTTGTCAATAAGCCGATTATGAAATTTTTGTGCGGTATTCCGGGTATAAATCGCATTATTTACGGTAAAATCCGCCGTCAACTCCTTGATGTGTTCGGTGGCAGTCTGCAGCAACTCATTTCCGGAGGTGCGGCAATGAATAAAGATGTGGAAGAATTTTTGAGAAAAATAAAATTTCCGCTCACTATCGGCTATGGCATGACGGAATGTGCACCGCTCATTTGCTATGCTCCCTGGTATGAAAATAAGTCCGGCTCTTGCGGACGTGCTGTGGATAATATGGAACTCCGCATTGATTCCTCCGATCCGCAAAACGTGCCGGGAGAACTATGGGTGAGAGGTGCCAATGTGATGATGGGGTATTACCGCAATGAAGAAGCCACGGCAGCTGTGATGCGTGACGGCTGGATGAATACCGGTGACGTGTGCGTTATGGATAGAGACGGCTTCCTATATATCCGTGGCCGCTCAAAGTGCATGATTCTGGGTCCTTCCGGGCAAAATATTTATCCGGAGGAGATAGAATCCAAACTTTCCGCACTCCCCTTTGTGGCAGAAAATCTTGTAGTTCAGAGAGATAGCAAACTTGTGGCACTCGTTTATCCTGACGTGGAAAAAATGAAGTCTCAAGGCATATCTCCGGCACAGCTATCGGAAATAATGAATGAAAACCTGAAAGCGCTCAATTCCTCTATAGCAAAATATGAGCAAATCTCTGCTATTGAATTGCGTGACGAGGAGTTTGAAAAAACGCCTAAACGCTCTATAAAGCGTTATCTCTATTCATAAGAATTATGTTATAAAGGATATAAAAAAGCCCGGCTCTACAATGAGAACCGGGCTTAACTTATGCACGTTTATTTCAAATTTTCACGCACTGTGTGGAGATAAGCGGTCATAGCCTCATAGTCGTGTGATTCAACTATTTTCTGGAGCTGTGAGAGCTTCTCTTGAATCAGTTTTAGTTGCTGCGGAGTGTTTGGGTTGAAAAGGATTTCAGAGAGGAGGAAATCGTCTTCACTCATCAGTCCGCGAGCAATAGCCATGTGGCGTTTGAATGTTGTTCCCGGTGCATCTTGGTGACGCATAACGCCTGCAAAAACAAGTGTTGATGCGAAAGGAATAGAGAGCGAGTAGGCGATAGTTTCATCGTGCTGCGTGAAGGTATATTCTTCAATGTGCAGGTGGAGGGAATTGTAGAGGTCACGGAAGAAAACTTTGCCCAGGTGGTCGCTTTCCGAGATTATTATGGCATTTTCTTGTGCCAGGTTACTCATGGATGCGAAAGTGGGACCAAACATGGGGTGTGTGGAAACAAACGGGTGTCCGCAACTTGCATAAAATTCAGGTAAGCCTGTTTTTACAGATGCTATATCGCTGATAATACATCTTTCCGGGAGTACCGGGAGCACAGCCTTGAAAGCATCCAGGGTATATTTCACCGTAGCACAGTTTATCACCAGGTCCGGAGCAAATTCGCGTATTTCTTCCATTGACGTAAATCGCTGTGTATTAAACGTGAAGCGAAGTCGCTGCGGGTCTGTGTCATACACTGCAAGTTCGTGCTGGAAAGAGAGAATATCGCAGAAAAACGAGCCCATTTTTCCTGCTCCGAGGATTAGAATCTTCATAGCGGCAAAATTAGTGTTTGTTGAAAATCTCAAGTTGCTGACGTACGGATTCTTCGTGGATTGCAGAGAGAAGTGCTTTCATAAATTCCGCACTCATTCCCATATCTACAGCGGCTTTCACGCGAGACTGCATGATATCACCGTAACGACCTGTTTGGAGAACGGGTATGCTGTGCTCTTTCTTGTAAGTACCGATTTCGCGGCTTACACGCATACGTTTGTTGAGCACTTCCAGGAGTTCGTTGTCAATCTGGTCAATCTGCTGGCGGAGCAGTGTGATGCTTTCCGTGGAGCAAGCCTTGTCGCGGAGTGCGATAGTGTTCAGGATAAAGTTCAGCACGTCCGGTGACACTTGCTGTGCTTTGTCGCTCCAAGCGGAGTCCGGGTCGCAGTGAGATTCAATGATAAGTCCGTCAAAGCCCATATCAAAAGCCTGCTGTGAGAGCGGTGCTATAAGTTCGCGTTTTCCACCGATGTGGCTTGGGTCCGAGATGATAGGGAGATTCGGGAAGCGGCGGCGGAGTTCGATAGGAATGTGCCACTGCGGCATATTTCTGTAAAGGTGCTTGCCGTAAGCGGAGAAGCCGCGGTGAATGGCACCAAGACGAGTGATGCCGGCGTTGTTCAGTCGCTGCAACGCACCAATCCAGAGTTCAAGGTCTGGGTTCACGGGATTTTTTACGAGTACGGGAACGTCTTTGCCGTTTTCCTGAAGTGTGTCTGCAATTTCCTGCATGGCAAACGGGTTTGCGGATGTGCGGGCACCAATCCAGAGGATATCCACATCAGCGTCCAGTGCTTGCTGCACATGCTGGCGGTTTGCTACCTCGATAGCAACTTTCATGCCTGTTTCTTCCTTCACTCTTTTCAGCCAAGGAAGTCCTTCTGCACCTACGCCTTCAAAACCACCCGGTTTTGTACGCGGTTTCCATATTCCGGCACGGAAATATTTTATACCGTACTGTGAAAGTTCTTTTGCTGTGCAAATAACTTGTTCTTCTGTCTCGGCACTGCACGGGCCGGCAATTATCAGAGGCTTATCATCGCAAATAGGGCGAAGATTAAGAGTATTATTGTTTTCCATTTTGGGTATATGTTTTTATTATTTGTTTACGTATTCAGTTATTCTATCCAATGCTTTTTTGAGGTTTTCCACTGTGGCGCAAAGAGATATGCGGATGTATTTTTCACCGTTTGAACCGAAGATGAATCCGGGAGTGATGAAAACGCGTGAGTTGTAGAGGATGTCATCGCAGAGAGCCTCGGAGCCGGAACAGTTTTCCGGTATTCTGCCCCAGAGGAATAGTCCTCGCTGAGAGGGGTCGAATGTGCAACCTAAGGCTGTCATGATTTCTTCCGCCACTTTTCGGCGACGAGCATACTCCTCATTTAGAGTTGAGTACCATTCTTTTGGTGCTTGCAGGGCTTTTACGGCAGCGAGCATCATAGGTTTGAATTGTCCGGAATCCATGTTTGATTTAACTTTCAGAATCCAGCCTACAAACGTTGGATTTGATGCGAGCATACCCATACGCCAGCCTGCCATATTGTGGCTTTTAGAGAGGGAGTTCAGTTCTATTGCTATATCTTTTGCTCCGGGCACTGCGAGGAGGCTTATAGGATTGTCGTTCAGAATAAAACTGTAAGGATTGTCGTGTGCTATCACTATTCCGTGACGCTTGCCGAAATCCACAAGTTTTGCAAACAGTTCTTTTGATGCTTGTGTGCCTGTAGGCATGTGGGGATAGTTCACCCACATGAGTTTTATCTTCTCCGTAGGCATCTTTTCAAGTTGCTCAAAGTCCGGGTACCAACCGTTTTCCGGTTTGAGGTCGTAGGTGTAAATTTTTGCTTGCACCAGTCGGCTTGCGGAAGAATATGTAGGGTAGCCGGGGTTGGGAACGAGCACTCCGTCACCGGGGTTGAGGAAGGCGAGTGAGATGTGGATAATGCCTTCTTTTGAGCCAATGAGCGGAAGAATTTCGTTTTTAGGATTTAGTGTCACGCCGTAGTTTGCGGAGTACCATGCAGCATATTGCTCACGGAGTTCCGGCAGTCCCACGTAAGACTGGTATGAATGGTTTCCCGGTTGCTTTGCCGCTTCGCAAAGTGTGGAAATCACTTCCTCTGAAGGCATACGGTCCGGACCGCCAATACCAAGTGAAATGATGTCTTTGCCCTGAGCATTAAGTTCCGCAACTTCACGGAGCTTTTTGGAAAAGTAGTATTCCTGAATTTCGGAAACTCTGTCAGCAGGGATAATTTGTAAATTCTTCATATTCTCCTAAAGTCTTGAAATCTGTAATCAGTGGTGCCACAGCTTGCAGCGCTTGGTGGTAACGTTCCGTGTCATCGAAAGTCAAATCCACGTAGAATCGGTATTCCCATTCGCTGCCAACTATTGGCAAAGATTGTATTTTGGATAGATTGATGTCGTAAAAAGTGAGTATTGTAAGCACTTTTGAGAGTGCGCCGCGAGTGTGAGGCAAAGTGAAAACAATAGAAGCCTTGTTAGAGTTTTTCACTGCGTATTTCTCGTGGTCCAAGATGAGAAAACGAGTGAAATTACGCTTGTTTGTTTCAATACCTTTTTGTAGGATATTCAGTCCGTAAAGGTTTGCGGCATATTCACCGCACACAGCAGCATGTCCTGCCAGGTTTTGTGAAGCAATCTCCATAGCACTGCCTGCAGTATCGCTTTTTTCAATTATTTTGAGGTGAGGGAACTGTCGGAGGTATTCCTCGCACTGCATGAGAGCCATAGGGTGGGAGTTTACCTCGGAAAGTGTTTCTATTGTTTCACCCGGCAGAGCACAAAGCACATGAGAGATTCTCATTTTGTACTCACCTATAATTTTAAGATTACTTTTTCTGAGCAGTTCGTAGTTTGGGAGGATGCTACCGGCGATAGTGTTTTCAATTGCCACTATAGCAAACATTTCCGGGTCGGCTGCCACAGCTTCAAAAAGGTGGAAGAAAGTGTCGTAAGCCACTGTTTCCACTTCGCGGTCCGCGAAATAAGCACGGGCGGCAGCATCATGGAAGCAACCCGCCACGCCTTGAATGGCTACTTTAATTGGTTTATGTGTGTCTGAGCACATCTTGCGTTCTTTATATTAAAAAATGAATCCCGATTGCGTTTCAACCGGGATTTCTATGTTTCATTATTTATTTTCAATTTCAGTTAATCAACAATATTGCATATAGTCCCGCAATTATTTTTTTTCAAAATAAAAGTAATAAAAGTAGCTATATGCGTAAAATCGTGACATAATTCTGTTATTTTGTCGCAAAGGTATTACTATTTTCTTAATTTTACAAATAAATTGGAAATTATTTTTTCACACCATTGAGAGTTTGTTATGAAACAGGTTCTCAATTTCAAATTCGATACTGTTTCTTTGAGTGTGTCTGAGATGGGGCACTAAAAAAAGGACCTG
>JBJECR010000135.1:0-6436 GCA_051871275.1 Muribaculaceae bacterium
AATGAAATCCCTTTTCATTCCCTTTGGCGAAAGCCGTTCATGTCCGTTTCATATTATGTAAGATTTTACAAATGCAAAGGTAAAAACATTTGGTTTTCCAACAAATACTCCATTTGAAAAAAATGGCAAAATTGTCGGTTTTTTCAAAAGTAAGAAGTTAAACCTTTGTTTTACAATCCATTACATCACTTGAAATTTTTGGCAATTTTGGCAAAAATTTCAAATGTGGGCTGCTGTTATATATTTTATTCACCAAACAAATCATCAAGTAGCACTTCACTTTGTACCGTTCCGCTATACATATTCTTTTTTAAACCGTATGTGGTTATAAAAGTTTGGTGTATTGCTTTACGAGTTTTTGTTGCAGTCCGGAAAATTTCATTACGTTCTCTTATGTGTTCATCGTATTGTTTTGTAATTTCAAATTCACTTTGAGAGAATTTTATTTCACATAGATTTATTGTTTGGTCTCGTCTGTCAATGAGCAGGTCTATTTGTGCTCCGTTTCCTTTCCACCCACATATATCACTTTGCACACCGGTAATGCCTAATTTTTTCTTAATCTGTCGGATATGGTGAAAGCATAATTGCTCGAATGAATATCCGGTCCAGGCTCTGCGTGAAGGAGAGTCTATCATATTTTGCCAGTGATTTTCATCCTGACCGCGATAGCTTTTTACATAGCGGAGATGAAATAAAGTGAACAAGTCTGTTAATTGATATATAGTGCCTCTTTCTGCTTTGCCAAATGCGGTATATTGACGGATAAAGTCACAATCGCAGAGATTACGGAGTGCCTTAGTCAATGCCCCGCCGTCTTCAATTTTAGTTGCCGCTATAATTTCAATACGTGTCAGTCCTGATGCTTTGTTTGCCAGTGCTTCAATAATCTGTTTGTGCAAAACAGCTTCTTTGAAAAGAGAACGAAACAGGAAATTGTATTCTCTGGAAAGCGGTGCGTTTTGCACAAAGAAAAGATTATCAATATTTTGCGTAAGGCTTTTGTCTCGTTCAAGCATCTGAAGGTAAAGAGGAGTGCCGCCAAGTATCATATAACATTCTGCTATTTGGTAGCGATTCCAGTTTATCCCTCGTGAAAGGAGGTATTGCTCTGTCTCGTATAGTGAAAAAGGAGCAAGATATATGCTTCGGGTTGTTCTGTTGTACAATCCGCCTTTATCTGATAGTACATTTTCTCGCATCCAGGTTGTTGCACTACCGCAAACGATAAGTTTCAATCGGTTGTTCGTGGCTCCCCATGAGTTCCAAAAGTATTCAAGGGCTTTAACGAAACGGCTTTTTTGCGTATCCATCCATGGTAATTCGTCAAGAAATACAACAATGGGACTGTCACCTTTTATTGATTCAAGATATTCACGCAACTGAGCAAATGCACTAAACCAGTCCTGTGCCGCTTCCCATTTATGACCGGAATAACGTTCCAGCTGACGTGTGAATTCACCGAGTTGCTCTTTTTTTGTGCCCTGATAAATTCCGGTAGAATAGAAACTGAAGGTGTCGTTGAAGTATTGTCTCACCAGATACGTCTTGCCTATACGACGTCTGCCGTAGATTGCTATAAATTCCGGTGACTTGGATTCTATTCGCTGTCGCAGAATCTCTTGCTCCGCCTTTCTGCCGATGATAATGTCGCCCATATTTTTATTGTTTAATTTTATGCAAAGATAAGCAAAAATTGCGATTCTTTGTCGGTAACTCGTTTTTTTTTGGACTTACCGACGAAGAATCGTGTTTTTTTAGGGATTTTGCATAAAAAAGGGGACTAAATGGTGTTAGTTCCCTTTATAACTATTTCGGAATTGTTTCATTTGAAATTTTTGGCAATTTTGTCAAAAATTTCAAATGTGATGTCAGAATAGGCGTTGCTGCCCTGTAATTTCGTCTATGATTTCTTGGTCCGACTGCTCGGCGGGAGCATTTTCTGCGGATGCATTGCCGTCTGCGTTATTGTCTTCAGTTTCAGGCATTTCTTCGCCTTCCGGCTCTGTCTCTTCTTCAAGAGTTTTGAGCGGTTCCAGTTCTTTTATGCCGGAATATTCAAAGGTGGTGAGGCGTTTGCCCTTTGCCTTGAAGGATTTAATGCCGATAAACTCGTCAGCATCAATGATGAGCGGTTCGCGAGGACTGTCTTCACTATTAAAAGACACCTCAAAACGAGCGTAATATTCATCACTAAGGAGAATTAGCCGTGAATCCGGATTTTCCGTGAGGTAACGCTGGCGTTTTGCGGAAGATTCAAATGTGAAACGCTTGATGTACGTAAATCCTTGGTCGGCATCAAAGAGAATTGCCGTCCACACTTTTTCCGGATTGAATTTTTCTATACGGAGGATGTTGTCCTCGTAGTGGTTTGAAATGTCGTAATTCGAGGTGTAGTATTCGCCGTTGTCCAGGATTACGAGTACTTGGTCGCCATTGAAAAATTCGCCCAGGAGTGTGCCGCAACCGTTTGTGTTCAGCCTCAAAACGTCAGGGTCAAACCAGATGTTGAGTCCTCCTAGGGTGGAGCCGCCTTTTTCTTTGAGTGAGAAGCGATATACTTCATTTCTGGTGACGATGTTTCCGCGAGAGTTTTTACCCTTGATAGCCAAAGTGCTGAAATCCACGTCAATATGCAGTGATTTCAGTCTTGGTTTTGGCTTGAGAGTTACTTTCACCACTTCCGCCTCACCGTTCGGGTTCGCGGAGAACCAAGACACCTTGCTGCCGGGAAGTCCTTGAGTGACATTGTACTCTTTGTCGCGAGTTACGCCTGTCACGGCAAAGCGTTTCATATAGTATGTACCGCCTTTTCCGTCTTGGTATATCACATTATATATAGTACGGATGTCGTTTTTCTTGAAAATGGCAATATGGATAATGTTTTTATCCACAAAGAGTTTTTCCGCCACTTTCACCACTTTGTATCTGCCGTCTTTGTAGAAGATTATCACATCGTCCAGCATAGAACAGTTGCAAACAAACTCGTCTTTTTTCAGAGATGTGCCGATAAAGCCTTCTTCGCGGTTTATGTAGAGTTTTTCGTTTGCTTCCGCCACGGTGGCAGCCTCGATGTTGTCGAAACCGCGGATAACGGTGCGTCTCGGGTACGCTTCGCCATACTTGTCTTTGAGCGACTGATACCAGGCTATGGTGTATTCCGTGAGGTGCTCCAGTTTGTTGCGGAGGTCCGCAATTGTTTCGTTGTGGAGTGCTATCACTTTGTCTGCCTCTTCCGTAGAGAATTTGAGGATTCTCTTCATTTTTATTTCCATGAGTTTGAGGAGGTCGTCGTCCGTGATAGGTCTGATAGGATTAGTTACAATCTTCTCTATTCTGCCGCGAACGTGGCTGATAGCGGCATCCATGGATTCGCTTTGTTCAAACTGCTTGTCCTTGTATATTCTGTTTTCAATGAAGATTTTTTCCAGTGAGGCAAAGTGGAGTTTGTCTATAACCTCGTCAAGCTTGATTTGCAGTTCTTTTCCCAGGAGCGTCCTTGTGGTTTCCGCACTGTGGCGGAGAACGTCGCTCACTCCGATAAAGTGAGGTTTTTCCTCGGAAATAACGCAGCAGTTTGGCGAGATGGAAACTTCGCAGTCCGTGAAAGCGTATAGGGCGTCAATAGTTTTGTCAGACGATGTTCCGGGCAGGAGGTGCACCATGATGAGTGCATTTTCCGCAGTGTTGTCGTCAACTTTTCTGATTTTTATTTTGCCCTTTTCAAAAGCTTTGAGGATAGATTCAATCACGGCACCGGTTGTTTTGCCAAAAGGTATTTCCGTGATAGCGAGCGTTTTATTGTCTATTTTTTCAATTTTAGCACGGATTTTCACGCTACCGCCTCTTTCGCCGTCGTTGTATTTGCTCACGTCTATAAATCCGCCCGTAGAAAAGTCCGGGTAAAGCGTAAAATCTTCACCTCGGAGGTATGCCATGGCGGCATCAAGGATTTCGTTGAAGTTGTGAGGCAAAATTTTTGAGGACAATCCCACGGCAATGCCTTCCACTCCCTGGAAAAGCAGCAACGGGAACTTCACGGGAAGCACCACTGGTTCGTTTTTTCTTCCGTCGTAGGTTGGAGTCCATTCCGTGATTTTAGGGTTGAAAAGCGTCTCCAGCGCAAAGGCTGAAAGACGAGCCTCAATGTAACGTCCGGCAGCGGCAGATGCTCCGGTGAGTATATTTCCCCAGTTACCTTGAGTGTCTATGAGCAGTTCTTTTTGCCCCAGTCCCACGAGTGCGTCATAGATTGAAGCATCGCCATGAGGGTGATACTGCATGGTATTTCCCACGATATTCGCCACCTTAATATATCTGCCGTCGTCCAATGTTTCCATAGAGTACAGGATGCGGCGTTGCACAGGCTTGAGTCCGTCGTCGATATGCGGGACGGCACGCTCGATAATTACGTATGAAGCGTATTCCAGAAACCAGTTGCGGTACATTCCGCGGAGGTGATATTTCACCACATCGCTGTTTTCAGTAACGGAAAGTGAGGATTCAGCCGCCGTGTTTTCTTCCGGCGTTTCCATCGGGTCAATGATATCGTTTTCTGCCATAAAAATAAGTAGTTCAAAGGGGAAATCTGTATTCAGAAAGCAAAGTTACAAAAAAATGTTGCCATTTTTCACATTCTTTACAAAAAAATATGGTGCAAATTCGGTCAACGGGTGCTTTTTTATGTGCATTATCTTGCACAAAAGCGAAAAAAAGGCTACCTTTGCGGTCTCAATTCATGGTGGACAGATTTGGCTGCTTGCAACCACCCATAAAAAATGCTAAAATTCGCACTTGCGAAATAATGCACAGCGGAGTATCGCACACCGCTATCCCCCATGAAGAGATATGTCTAACTTATTTAACTTAAAACTGTTATGAACTATCTTTTCACATCAGAATCCGTTTCTGAAGGACACCCGGACAAGGTGTCAGACCAAATTTCCGATGCTATCCTTGACGAATTTCTTGCTCACGACCCCAACTCTAAGGTTGCGTGCGAAACACTTGTCACTACCGGTCAGGTGGTGATTGCAGGTGAAGTGAAATCCGAGGCATACATCGACCTTACAAGCGTGACCCGCAACGTTATCAACGAAATCGGTTACAACAACAGCGAGATTATGTTCGACGGTAACTCTTGCGGCATTCTTTCCGCTCTTCACGAGCAAAGTCCGGATATAAACAGAGGTGTCGTTCGCTCCAATCCTGAAGACCAGGGTGCAGGCGACCAAGGTATGATGTTCGGCTACGCTACGAACGAAACTCCATGGTTTATGCCGCTCACCGTTACCCTCAGCCACGCTCTGCTGAAAGAACTCTCAAGCATCCGTCAGGCAGGTGATGCTATGACATACGTGAACGTTCACGGTGAAAAAGTGTCATACCTCCGACCGGACTCCAAGAGCCAGGTGACTGTGGAATACGACGAGCAAAACAAGCCCGTGAGAATCCATACAATAGTTATTTCCACTCAGCACGACGATTTTATCAAGCCGTCTGCAACTCTCACTCAAGAGCAAGCCGACGAGCAGATGCTTGCAATCATCCGCAATGACGTGGAAAGAGTTCTTATTCCACGAGTAAAAGCCGCTCTGCCGGAAGATATCAGAAACCTCTGGGATGACAACTACGTTCTCCACGTGAATCCTACAGGTAAATTCGTTATCGGTGGTCCTCACGGAGATACGGGTCTCACGGGACGTAAAATCATCGTTGACACTTACGGCGGTCACGGTGCACACGGTGGTGGTGCATTTTCCGGTAAAGACCCTTCAAAGGTGGACCGCTCCGCAGCATACGCAGCACGCCATATAGCCAAAAACCTTGTGGCGGCAGGCATTGCGGACCGTGCACTCGTGCAGGTGGCATACGCAATCGGTGTGGCACAACCCGTCAGCCTTTACGTGAACACCTTAGGCTCTGCTAAAATTTCGCTCACAGATGCTGAAATTTCTGCAAAAGTGTCACAAATCTTTGACATGCGTCCTGCGGCAATAGAACGTCGCCTCAAACTCCGCAACCCAATCTACAAAGAGACAGCCACTTACGGTCACTTTGGACGTACAAACAAACTGGTGACAAAAGTATTCCATTCTCCATACGAACCGGACAAAGTGCTGGAAGTTGAGCTTTTCACATGGGAAAAACTTGACTATGTGGACACTCTCAAAAAAGAATTCGGACTCTAAGAGCCTAAAATAGCAAAGTTATCAACACAATGTTAATAACTTTGCTATTTGCTTTATTTACAGCATATTCCACTGTTAATAACTTGTAGAAAATCTGTAAAAACGCTTTTTCTCCGGAATTTCAAATAAAAAAGTTTGCAAAAAGTTTGCACAATTAAAAAATTAGTCGTACCTTTGCAACGCAATTCGCCAATGGTGCCATAGCTCAGTTGGTAGAGCAAAGGACTGAAAATCCTTGTGTCCCC
>JBJECR010000136.1:0-6428 GCA_051871275.1 Muribaculaceae bacterium
ACATCCTCAGCCACTCGCCGCCACATAAAATTTGGGTATTAACTGAAATTTCCTACCTTATTGATGCAAAAATTGGCAAGGTCATATACGACCTAGCCAATTTTTGAGAGGGGTGATGTTTTGCTATCCCACAGGTAGCGTCAGTGGCTTCGCCACTTCCGCAACCCGGGGTTAACAGATTGCCGCAAAATCTCAGATTTTGCATCTTGACGTTATCCCGGTTTGCTTGGCAGGTTCGCTTCTGAGTGCCGCAAGTTCATTATGAATCATGCATTATGAATTATGCATTTCTTTAAGTTCCACCGAGCTTGCATCTTGGCGGTAACCCGGTTTGCTTGGCAGGTTCTCTCCGTAAGATACCAGATTGCCGCAAAATCTCAGATTTTGCATCTTGACGTTATCCCGGTTTGCTTGGCAGGTTCGCTTCTGAGTGCCGCAAGTTCATTATGAATCATGCATTATGAATTATGCATTTCTTTAAGTTCCACCGAGCTTGCATCTTGGCGGTAACCCGGTTTGCTTGGCAGGTTCGCTTCTGAGTGCCGCAAGTTCATTATGAATCATGCATTATGAATTATGCATTTCTTTAAGTTCCACCGAGCTTGCATCTTGACGTTATCCCGGTTTACTACACAAATTCATTTGGGATGCCGCGGCATGCTTAATCCTTGATATATGGTGTAAAATCTGACCAATCTTCAACTCTAAAAGCACGAATATCCCTCACGGATTTTCTAAACCAATCAATGCTTTTGAGGGCGTTTATGGCTCCAAACAGTACAGCCATATCGTTTTTCTCCGTAAGATAAACGCTACCCTGAGTATTGTAAAAGTCATAACGGCGTAAAAGAGTTTTTATCTCATAATACGCATTATTGTATGGGTCATTGTAATTTGACCGCAATTCATTTATATTTAAGAGCCTGTTTCATAAGAAATGTTAAAAAATGAGGCTGCCAGTCATTGAGCAGATTTGTTTGTGCTTAAAAGGGCGTGTGGCGAGCCACATAACCGTTAAGCACGGACAAAGATGCCAATGAATGGCAGAGCAGACTAAAAGATAGGTTAAAGAAATTAAAAATATAATAGAAAATGGCAAATACAAAAAATATAAATAATACCAAAGCATCGCATCTTTTTGTTGCTTTTTGTCCTTCGCTTCAGTCACTTAGCTCGCTAAGCTCCTTCAGTTCAGAACAAAAATCATTCAAAAATCTGCGACCTCATTTTTAACTTTCTTTATGAAACAGGCTCTAGTCAAATGCTATTGCAAACATACTTATGCACGAGCGAAATATTTGCTTTGACCAAAAAATATTCTGCCAAGGCTATCTTTGATAGACAACACCAGTCCTAAAAAAGGATTGTGTTCCACGTCTATAATCTCTCCTGAAACCCAATGATCCAAACCTGTAAGTTCCGGACTTACTTTCATCTTATCTCCTACGTTCGGTTCCATAATATTCTCCTTTTTGTTGCGAAATTACACTTTTTTCTTCATACAAACAAGAAAATGAAGTAAAAAGATTTTTCCGAGGTGATAATTAGCCGAATTAGTCTAATTAGCCCAATTTCCCAATCTACCCATCACTCCTATAATTCTCAAAAAATAAGTTAAAACTATTGACATCGGGGTGGAATTTTTGTAATTTTGCAAGATATTTGGCGTATTTTGCACTATTGCGATTTTGCGATGCGATGCGAAGCAAATTTTGGAGCAAAATTTATGCAATTTTTTAGCAAAAATTTAGCAAAAATGTACTGCAAAATCGCTTAAAAAACAGGAATGCCGAATAATTGCAATACATTATGGAGAAAAAAGGACATAAAAGTGCGGCTATTATCAATGCTCGAGTGACTGCTACCATAAGCGTGTCACTGGTGCTGCTTATCCTTGGTATTGCCGCTTTTACTGCCCTCGTCACCGGCAAAATCACCCGTAATATCAAGGAAAATCTCGGTTATGACGTGTCTCTGGCGGAGGATATAGACGGTGCGGAGGTGGAACGCGTGCTTGGCATTATCACCAAGTCTCCTGCCACTCGCAGTGCCACCGTTCACACTCCGGAAGATGCTGCACGAGAATGGGAAGAGGAGATGGGTGAAAACGTTGTGGAACTCTGCGATGTGAACCCGTTCCCCACGATGATAGAGGTGAAAGTGAAAGAAAAATACGCCTCCGTGGATTCCATGACACGTATTGCTGACTATCTCCGCCGCGACAGAGCCGTTGACAGCATAAGCATGAATTCCGATGTCATAGACTCCATAAATGCCAATACCAAAACGCTTTACCTCATTCTGAGTATTATAGGCGTGGCACTGCTGCTGATATCTTTCGTGCTGATAAACAACACCGTGCACCTCACCGTGTATTCCCGCCGTTTCCTTATCCACACTATGAAACTCGTGGGTGCGACGCACGCTTTTATCCGCCGCCCGTTTGTGAAAGACAGTATTGTGAACGGTGCCGTGGCAGGCGTGATTGCGAGTGTTTTTTTGAGCCTGCTCCTCCTTTACGGTCCGGACTCCGACATCCTATACACGGAAAAGGCACTGATAAGTCCGCTTGCAGCAGGACTGGTGTTTGCGGCTTTGATAGTGACGGGAATGATAATTTGTGCCGTGGCATCCCTCTTTGCCACAAACAAATACCTCAATATAGACTACGACGAAATGTTTGATTAACAATAAATTACATTTATACAATGACGAAAATAGAAAGTAAAACAAAAGATAACAAACTGCCACAGCAGAAAAAGGAGCGGGTGCCCTTTCCTCTGACGAAAAAGAACTTTATCTTCATGGGAATAGCCGGAGCAATCATCGTCTTGGGTTTTCTCCTGATGCTGGGCGGATCTTCCACAGAGGAGGCTTTCAATCCGGACATCTATTCCACACGCAGAATTGTGGTGGGTCCCACAATAGCTTTCCTGGGTTTCCTTTTTATGGGTTTCGGTATTATCTACCGCACGAAAGATGAACGAGGCGAATAAACACATTATTAAATATACAATTAAATATACAAATTTTCAATAGGACAATATGGATTGGTTACAAGCCCTGATTTTGGGCATAATACAAGGACTTGCGGAATACTTACCTATAAGCAGCAGCGGACACCTGGAAATTTTCCGCCAAGTGCTGGGTATAGACCTTGCAGGCAAAGAATCACTTGCTTTTGATGTCACACTCCATGTGGCAACAGTGCTTTCCACCGTAGTGGTGCTATGGCACGAGTTTATGCCGCTCTGCAAAAGTTTTTTCACTTTCCGCCGTGATGACAATTTCTACTATGTACTGAAAATACTCGTTTCATGTATTCCGGTAGCGATAGTGGGCTTTAAGTTCAAACCGATAGTGGAACAGTTCTTTGAAGGCGACCTGATGGTAGTGGGTATCTGCTTGATAGTTACGTCATTGCTCCTTGCTTTCGCATATTTCTTCCGCACATCGCCCATTGCCGCACTGAAAGGCAAAAACGCAGGCGAAGGTAGAGAAATAGGTTGGTTTGACGCACTTATAATAGGTATTGCACAGGCAGTGGCAGTGCTTCCGGGACTTAGCCGCTCCGGTTCCACCATTGCCACAGGTATCTTGATAGGCAACAAACGCGACAAAGTGGCAACATTCTCATTTTTTATGGTTATTATCCCCATACTCGGCGAGGCTCTGCTCCACGTGAAAGATATGATCTTCCCTGACGAGGTGGAAGCAGCGGAACAGGCAGCACAAGCGGCAGTGGGAGCGCTTCCGCTCGTGATAGGCTTCATTGCGGCATTTATAGTGGGTTGCCTTGCTTGCAAATGGATGATAAACCTGGTGAAAAAAGGCAAGCTGATATGGTTTGCGGTTTATTGCCTTGCAGTGGGAATAATTTGCTTTGTAGCCTGATAGATAGACGTTTATGGATTTTATAACCGGCGAAATATTATACGTTGATAAGCCTCTGCGTTGGACCTCGTTCGACGTGGTGAAACGTGTACGCGGGATAATACTCCGCAGGCTGCACAGAAAGAAATTCAAGGTGGGGCATGCAGGCACTCTGGATCCGCTTGCCACTGGTGTGATGATAATCTGCACCGGTAAAGCCACAAAAAATATAGAAAATCTCCAGGCAGGAGTGAAAGAATACGTTGCGGAGGTCACTTTCGGTGCCACAACACCTTCCTTTGACCTTGAAACAGAGATAGATGCAACATACCCCACGGAACATATCACCCGTGAACTCGTGGAAGAAACGCTGAAAAATTTCGTGGGAGAAATAAAGCAAGTGCCACCTGCCTTCTCCGCCTGCAAAATAGACGGTCACCGTGCCTACAAAATGGCTCGCAAAGGCAAAGAAGTAGAACTCAAAGCCAAAACTCTCGTGATAGACGAAATAGAACTCACAGACTATGCTCAAGACAAAATCACGATTAGAATTGTGTGCAGTAAAGGTACGTATATCAGGGCTTTAGCTCGCGATATCGGACTCGCTCTCGGCACCGGAGCACACCTTACGGCACTCCGTCGCACCCGCGTGGGCGACATCCGCATAAAGGACTGCCTGAGTGTGGAAGATGCTACGAAACTACTTGAAAATACGGAAATTACCATTCCGGAAGATGCCGACGAAAACTGAAACTTTTCACATTTTACCACATAGATAACAAAAAAACAAGTATCACTATAATGAAACTTTCTCAATTCAAATTCCGCTTACCGCAAGAGCTTATAGCACAGTTTCCAAGCGAGCATCGTGACGAATGTCGCCTGATGATTGCTAACAGAAAAACCGGTGAAATAGAACACAAAATCTTCAAGGAAATCATAAACTACTTTGATGACGGTGATATGTTTATCTTCAACAATACCAGAGTGTTCCCGGCTAAACTTTACGGAAACAAGGAGAAAACAGGCGCACAAATAGAGGTGTTCCTCCTCCGTGAACTCAATGCGGAACATAAACTCTGGGACGTACTCGTGGAGCCGGCTCGCAAAATCCGTATCGGCAACAAACTCTACTTCGGTGAAGATGATTCCATGGTGGCTGAAGTGATTGACAACACCACTTCTCGCGGACGTACTCTCCGCTTCCTATATGACGGTCCTCACGATGAATTTAAGAAAAATCTCTATGCACTGGGCATGACACCGCTCCCATCTTACATAAACCGTGACCCCGTGCCGGAAGATGAAGAAAACTATCAGACTATTTTCGCAACTAATGAGGGTGCCGTCGTTGCTCCTTCCGCAGGACTGCACTTCAGCCGAGAACTGATGAAACGCCTTGAAATAAAGGGCGTTCAGCAGGAATTTATGACCGTCCACAGCGGACTTGGCAACTATCGCGACATTGACGTGGAGGACCTCACAAAACACCGTATGGACTCCGAGCAGGTTGAAATCCCGGAATCACTCGTGGCACACGTAAATGCTACAAAAGATGCGGAACACAAAGTAGTGGCTGTTGGCTCATCCGTTCTCCGTGCTATCTCCAGTGCCGTTTCTATGGGCGGACACATGAAAACGTACAGCGGCTGGACAAACAAATTTATCTTCCCGCCATACGATTTCACCGTTACCGATGCTTTCATCACAAATTTCCACATGCCATACTCCACGCTCCTAATGATGAGTTGTGCTTTCGGTGGCTATGAATTTACTATGAAAGCATACGAAACCGCTATCAAAGAGGGATATAAGTTTGGCGCTTACGGCGATGCATTACTCATTTTATAAGACCTCGCTATGATAATAAACGAAAGAGACTCACGCGAAGAAAGGGCGCTGGAAGTGGCAAAAAAAATGCTCACTGCCGCTCGCACAGCCCCCAAGGGCAGAGGTTTTGATGCCGTGGAAGCCGCAATAGTGACAGGCGATGACATTCTCCGCCTTTCCGCAGAAATGATGCGTCTGCACGAGGCAACGGGCAAACCGGTCTATCAGCGTGATTCGGAAAACATAAAAAAGGCACTTGCGATAGTGATAATAGGCACAAAATACAATCCATTAGGCTTAAACTGCGGCAACTGCGGTTTTCCCACTTGCGGTGAGAAACCTGCAGCTGCACCGTGTGCCGTAAGTTCTGTTGACGTGGGTATAGCGCTGGGCAGTGCCGTAGCTATGGCAGCGGATATGCGTGTGGATACCCGCATAATGTTTTCCGTAGGCATGGCGGCAAAAGCATTAGGCATCCTTGGCAGCGATGTCACTCAAGTTTATGCCATTCCCGTCTCCATCTCCTCCAAAAATCCATTTTTTGACAGATAAAAAGCCCGCTAACCGGCAAAATTAGCAGCAATAGCTAAAAATAGCTAACTTTGCTAAATTAGCTAATTTAGCTAATTTAGCTATTATAGCTATCTTAGCTATTTTGCCAAAAAAATCCGTTAACCCAACTTTCACCCTAAGGAAATTTTTTGAGAAGATTTTGGGCGGAATTT
>JBJECR010000137.1:0-6327 GCA_051871275.1 Muribaculaceae bacterium
GAATGCCATTTGCAGCCCTTGCTGTTTGAGGGAGAGGAGATTAGGGAATTTAAGGAGATTAAGGAGATTAAGGTTTTTAAGGAGATTAGAGTTTTTAGAGCTTTTAAGGCTTTTAAGGAGATTAAGGTGATTAGAGTGATTAAGGTTTTTAGGGAGATTAAGGTTTTTTTGATTCTGTTTAATCATAAGAGACTGTTATTTGGAAATACTATGAGATTATTGAAAGAAAGAGTTTGATATTAGAGGCATTTCTTGCTAAAATTTCGTAACTTTGCAAATAATAAAATCACGAATATGACAAAGGAAGAACTGCTTCAAAGACTTAGCGATATAGAATGGGATGACTTTGAGGTTAAAGAATCCTCAGGAGGTCTGCCTAAATCCATCTGGGAAACAGTAAGTGCTTTTTCCAACACTTCCGGTGGATGGATAATCCTCGGCGTAAAAGAAAAACGAGGTGAGAAGGGTTCCACATATATTGTTAACGGAGTTCCCAATGCAGAGAAGATGGAGCAAGAAATAATAAGTACGTTGCGTTCACGCACCAAATTCAATGCTATAATATCAGGAAAAGCCAAACAATATAATATAGACGGCAAGAAAGTTTTGGCTTTTGAGATTCCATTATCGCCTCATAGACCGATTGCATTAAAGGGCAATGGTGACGTTTATATTCGTACGGGGAGCGGAGATGTGCTTGCCACAGATTTGGAAATAGACTCAATAAAACGCGATAGTGCATTTGGCTCCAAATCTGAAATGGAAGTACCTAATTCAGGATTTGAAGATATCAATAGAGAATCAATAGCGTCATACCGTAGTTTTCTACGCGATTACAATAGACCTCTTTCTTATCCGAGTCTTGACGACAAAGAATTTTGCTCAAAGTTGAATATAGTTCTTGCTTCAGGCAAACTCTCTTACGGAAGTCTTCTTATGTTTGGCAAACGAGATTCAGTACTCAAAGCAGTTCCTAATTTTTGGATTGACTATATAGAAATACCGGGTGAATCATACGAGACTTCTCATCAGCGTTATAATTATCGTATGCCGGAGCAGGATAATATTTGGGAATCCTTCCAATTGATTATGATGCGACTACGCAATTTCGTGGATACACCGTACATAGAAGGTCCGGATATTTTTGGAACTGAAGATAATTCGCAATTATTTTGTCTCCGCGAAGGTGTTGTAAATTTTTGTGCTCATACAGACTATTTTGCTGCCGCACACCCAACGTTACGAGTTTTCTCCAACAGAATTTCAATGCAAAATCCGGGAAGGTTCATACTTGATGCAGATGAGTTCCGAAGCCGGATATTATCAATGCCTCGCAATCCGAGCATCATAAAATTTTTCCGCTATCCGAAGTTGGCTGAAAACGCCGGGTATGGAATTGAGAAAATTTTACTTTGGGAACAATTGACCGGGAAGCCTGTAATTTTTCACAGCGACCTGCTCGTTTCAACGGTTGAATATCCACTTTCTCGCCAACTTGGCGAGAATAATGGCGAGAATAATGGCGAGAATAATGGCGAGAATAACAGCAAAAATGGCAAAAACATCATCATTGAAGCAATTAGAAAAGATGAATTTATTTCTCAAGTGAAGTTGGCTGAGCTAACCGGATTTTCACTGAGAAAAGTCAACCGCATTATTGCTGCTCTAAGGGAGTCCGGAAAAATACGACGTATAGGCAAAACAAAGGGCGGACATTGGGAAATTATTGATTAAACAAGTGTTATTAAAGGGGGCTAATCAGATGGAGATATGCAATAATTCAGAAAAAAATAGTAATTTTGCAACATCAAAATGATTGTATTTGCACAGCTAAAGGTATAACACAGCTAAAGGAATAATATTGCTAAAGGTATAAAATGAAAGCAAAAATAGAAAGAATCGGTTCTCCAAAGGGAATTATCTCTCTCATCACGCTCACAAACAGCAAAGGGGCGTCTATCACTCTTTCCAGCCTTGGTGCGGGAATAGTAAAAATCTCAGTGCCTGACAGGAATGGCGAACTTGCTGATATAGTGATGGGTTACGAAAATCCGTGTGACTATATTTACGATGGTCCATGCTGCGGAAAAATTCCGGGCAGATACGCCAATAGAATTGCTCGCGGTGTTTTTTCACTTGGGGGCAAAGAATATAAACTGAACGTGAACTGCGGTCCGAATCACCTGCACGGCGGTCCGGAAGGTGTGCAAAATCAAAACTGGAATTTTGCCGTTGACGGTGAAACGGGCGATGTGACGTTTACCCTTAAAAGCAATGACGGCGATGAGAATTACCCCGGCAACATAGAAATCCGTGCAAATTACCTCTGGACGGAGGGAAATGAGCTGCATCTGACGCTTGAAGCCGTGACAGACGCACTCACAATCCTCAACCTCACAAACCACACTTATTTCTGTCTTTCCGGACATAATGCGGCAAATGCTCTAAACCACGAATTGCAACTTTTCTGCTCCAAATACCTGGAAACAGACGAGTCGCTCGCTCCTACAGGTAAACTCCTGAGCGTGAAAGGTACGCCTATGGATTTCACTACGAGCCACGCAGTGAAACAAGCTATAAATGAAGACTTTAAGCCGCTAAAAACAGGTAAAGGTTACGACCACTGCTGGGTTGTTGACGGCTACAGCGACAGCGAAAAGAAAGTACGTCCGATAGCAATTCTGAAAGATGCCGCTTCCGGCAGAAAACTGCAGATAGATTCCACTCAGCCCGGCGTGCAGGTCTATACGGGCAACTGGCTGACAGGTTCGCCTAAAGGCAAAGACGGATACGACTATAAGGACTACGACTGCATAGCCATTGAATGCCAGGGACTTCCGGATGCTCCGAACCACCCGAATTTCCCGTCGCAGACAATACGTCCCGACAAAAAATATTCCCACAAAATAATTTTCAAATTCGCCACCTTTTGACTAAACACGTTTTATGAACAACAATCCGACTAACACTCCGAGCAACAATACTCCCAAGAAGAAAAAACTGAAATTCACGGGTACTCAAATACTTATAGCAGCAATAGCCGCAGTGGCTGTTGTGGTGGGCATTCTGCTTTGGATTCAGTATTCCAAAACGTCTGCCGCAAATGATGAGATAGAACAGCTCCGCCTGGAAAACGAGCAGCTCCAACTTGCGAACGAATATGAGGCACTCAACAATGAATTTGCACAGTACGAAAATCAGACTCGTATCCTCGCAAATGATTCTATCATAGAGAAATACGCTGCTGCGAAAGCACAAGTGGAAAAACTCCTCCAGGAACTCAAAAACGAGAAACACAAGAATGCGGAAAGAATAAAAGAGCTGCAAGGACAAATTGCAACCCTGAAAAATCTTCTCCGCCACTATGTGGCTCAAATCGATTCCCTCTCCAAGGAAAACATAGGGCTGAAAACGGAAAACCAAGAGATAAAAGACAAAAACCGCAAACTCACGGAGAGAGTGGAATCCGTTTCCAAGACAAACGAGGAACTGAACGAGCGAATGATACTTGCAGAAAAACTGAATGTGACAGGTATCTCACTGCGTGCCCTCAAGAAAAACGGAAAAACGGAAAACAATATCACAAAAGCCCGTCAACTTGAGGTTACTTTCACTATTCCTCAAAACAATTCCACGCCTGTGGGCGAAAAGACTATCTATCTGCGACTTGTGACCCCGGAAGGCGAACTTCTGGGCAACGGCGGAGTGTTTGACTTTGAGGACGGAAAGGTGAAATGCACCGCACGCAAAATGATTGAATATCAGGGCGAAGAAATTGCCGGAATCACAATATACTACGACGTAAACGCCACCCTCAACCCGGGCGAATACACCGTGGAACTCTTTGCAGACAATTATCGCCTCGCTTCCAAGAAATTCACTATGAAGAAATAGCGGTAAAACCTTGTTTATCACAGCAAAAAGCCGCTTAATCTGACAAATACAAATACTCGCAGATGATTCTCCTTGCTCAAGACATTGTGACAGCCATGAGTGTGGAAAGCCTAATCCAAGACTTGGCTTTTATCCTCATTCTGGGTGCAGGCATCACCGTGCTATTCAAGTGGATAAAACAGCCGGTGGTGCTGGGCTACATAGTGGCAGGTTTTCTTGCCAGCCCTAATTTCACAGCTTTGCCGTCCGTTACAACGGCGGAAAACATAGAATTTTGGGCACAAATAGGTATCATAATTCTCCTGTTTTCATTAGGGCTGGAGTTCAGTTTCAAGAAACTGCTGAGTGTTGGCAGTTCCGCAATCGTGACCGCCTTAATAATCGTAATAGGTATGATGATAACGGGTTATGTGATAGGTCACATGATGGGCTTCAGCAATATAAACAGCCTTTTCCTGGGCAGCATGCTCTCCATGTCGTCCACCACTATTATCATCAAAGCATTCAACGACTTAGGGTTGCAACAAAAGAAGTTTGCCTCACTGGTATTTGCGGTTTTGATAGTAGAGGACCTCTTTGCGGTGCTTATGATGGTGCTTCTCTCCTCCGTGGCAATCAACAACGACATAGAAGGCACAGAAATGCTATTGAGTATAGGGAAACTCGTATTTTTCCTCATAATCTGGTTTCTCACAGGCGTTTATATCATTCCGTCCGCATTTAATAAAGTACGCACACACCTGAACAACGAGACACTTCTCATAATTTCAATGGGACTGTGCCTGGGCATGGCTGTGTTCTCCGTTCTATGCGGCTTCTCCCTTGCCCTTGGAGCCTTCGTGATGGGCTCCATACTTGCCGGAACAATCTATGCGGAAAGAATAGAAAAAGTAACGGAACCGGTGAAAGACCTATACGGCTCCGTGTTTTTCATCTCCGTGGGAATGATGGTGCAGCCGGAAATAATCCTTGAATATTGGCAGCCAATCCTCACCCTCTCCCTCGCCGTGATAATAGGCATGATAGTATTCGGCACAATAGGTATGCTTGCCACGGGACAAACGCTGAAAGTGGCAATACAGTCCGGGTTCTCGCTCACGCAGATAGGTGAATTTGCATTTATCATAGCATCACTGGGAATGTCGCTGGGCGTGCTTGAACCGAACATTTACCCAATAGTGGTGGCAGTTTCCGTCATCACCACGTTCACCACACCGTATTTTATCCGAATGGCAGACCCGGTGTATGGTTTTGTGGAACGCCATTTGCCTGAAAGGCTTAAATTCCTCATTGACAGGTATTCCAGTGAAAACTCCACCGGTGAAACGGACAATAACACGTGGAAAACAATCCTCAAACGCTATGCCTGGAGAATTATCCTCTACGCAATTATTCTGATTGCCATAACACTTGTTTGCACACGTTTTATGCTCCCGTGGCTGAACGAGTTACTCCCCGAATGGAGCAAAATCATAACTGCAGTAGCAGGAATTTTTGCGATGTCACCTTTTCTGCTTGCCATGTCGCTGCCAATTTCCAAAAGAGCGGAGCGAGACATCCTGGCAGAGAAAAAGAAAGTGTATCGCGTGCCACTTATCGTGCTGTCACTCACCCGCTTAGCAATAGTTTTGGGTTTTATCGTAAACTTGCTGTCTTCCATATATTCTCTGAAAATAGGCTTAATTTGCGGAATTGTGGTGTTCATTCTCGTCCTCTTTGTGTTCACAAAAAACATTAAGGACAGAATGAAACACATAGAGCAGAAATTTATGGACAATCTGAATGAACGCGAACTTCGCAAAACGGGTAAAAACAACACAATTGTGAGCGATTTGCACCTGGCATACATGACAGTGGGGTACGGCTGCAAATTTGTGGGCATGAAACTGATGGATTCGCCGTTGCGATCCGAATACGGTGTTTCCGCCGTCAATATTCGTCGCGGAAATGTGGTGATACCCGTGCCTGACGGCAACACAAGGCTCTTCCCCGGCGATATAGTGGGAGTGATAGGCAATGACGAGCAGATTCAACGCATCATCCCGGAAATAGAGAAGTCACAAGAAGCGGAAACAGAAGCCAAAGACAGTTCATTCCGCTTGGTAAGTGTTTCTCTCACAGAGGATTCTCCACTTATAGGCGAAACCATCACCACTGCGGATGTACGCCGCAACTACCACGCACACATAGTAGCCATTCGCCGTGGCGAAGATATGATTCAAGACCTGCTGAACACTCCGATTATGGTGGACGATATTCTCTACGTGGCGGGCGATGCAGAGTCTGTGGCAAGATTGCAGGGATGCTGAAAGGGAAAGGAAATTGGAGCTGATGAACTAAAAGATAGCTATTTTAGCTACTATAGCTAAGATAATAAATAAAAAAAGAGGGTGTATCAAAATTCGATATGCCCTCTTATGTTAATATATTGTA
>JBJECR010000138.1:0-27587 GCA_051871275.1 Muribaculaceae bacterium
GCCACTTTTGGAGTGCCTCGGCGTTTAGGGTGACGCAATGACGAAGTCAGGAAATTATTTAAGTCAATACATTGATTTACAAAAACTTCGTTCCGGTATCCACGCAGACATCGTGTTTTCCACAAGTATTGAAGATTCATCTTTTATGATACCTCCAATGCTACTCATCACATTTGTAGAAAATGCTTTCAAATATGGAATTTCTTCTGATGCTTCCTGTTTTGTATATATAAGTCTATCTCAATACGGCAATAATTTAATTTTTAAAACAGAAAATTCTATTTCCGGAAGAATACAGAAAGGAAGTGGAAAAGGGATAGAAAATTGTCACAAAAGACTTTCACTACTTTATCCCGGAAAATATCACTTGAATTATGGTACAAAATACAACAATACTTTTGGATTACAACTTGAAATTACAAACGAATAATATGAAATGTATAGCAATTGACGACGAACTGATAGCTTTAAAAATAATTGAAAAATACTGCGAGCGTTTTGGCGACATAGAACTTGAAATTTACACTTCACCTGCTGCCGGTATGTGCAGAATCATGGAATGGCAGCCGGATGCAGTTTTCCTTGATGTTGAAATGAAAAGTGTCCTTGGAACGGATTTGGCAAAGAAACTGCCCGCAAATATTGCAATAGTGTTCACAACTGCATACGCACAATATGCTATAGATGGTTTTGACGTTGATGCAGTAGATTTCCTTCACAAACCATTTTTCTTTGACAGATTTTCCAAGGCTATCACTAAAATACGCAAACGGATTGCCGTGAATGATTTAATTAAGAAATCCCAATCAGATGAACGACAAATAACCATTAACTGTGACTACAAAAAAATACGCATTTCAATTGATACAATTCTTTACATTGAATCCTTTGACAATTACGTAAAGTTTCATACATCTGACGGTAAAACATACATCACAAAGCAACCACTATATACAGTTGAAAAAATGTTGCCGAGTGATGAATTCTTACGTATTCACCGCTCATACATCATTTCTAAGGCTCATATCTCCGGTTATAATAAGACCGAAGTTTATCTTAATCATTTAGACAAGCCTTTACCAATTGGCAAAAGCTATGCGGAGTCAATCAAACTAATTACTCCGGCTTCATAACTACACCCACACCCTTTCTGCCATTAAGCCCGATAAATAAGGGTGAATCAAATTTCACTATTCTGATAAACTCTGACTCATAAGCAGCCGGTTGAGCATCCAGATAATCCAAATCATATAGTCCATCTTTAGAAAAAGGATTTATAGTGAAATATCCAACGCCAAAGGAAGTGAGATTCTGGAAAAAGTGAGTACCCTGGCTTGGTTCTATGCGGTAACCGGAAAGCGATGATTCGCATATCAATTTGGCATTGCAGATATCGGGCCATTTAACGGGTATTCCAAGTGCATTGTCACTTGAGCCCCAACGTCCGGGACCTATAAGAATATAAAATTCTTCACGGTCTGCGAATTTTTTGTTTACCTCGCTAAGTTCACGTGCTATTGCCGGATTATTCATGGAATTAAAGTGTTGCGGACGAACATACACAATCGTATTAACACCCTCTATATTTCCATGTCCGAGCGAAGTATTGCTCTTTAATATCAATTTTTCATCAGGAATTTCCATTATGGAATTATCCACAATTTCCTTCTTGTCTATAATCGGGCGGATTTGTAACCAATACAGTTTACCTTTTGATTCTCCGTTTGGATTAATCATTCCTGCAAACTCTATTTCCACAGGGCGTTGCATCTCTTTTTGCCCTTCCGTAAGCATAAATTCAATGGACTTGGCAAGTGGAAACATATCATGTTGCAACACATTGGCGAAAGTCACAAGTTTTCTACCCGGACCGGCATCAGTATCGCGAATATATTGGTCGTACGCATCGTATGTGGAAACCATATATTTCAGATAACCTTTCTTTCCAAAATCTTGAATGGATGCACGATGAATATTAAAGCCATCGTTAACACAGAAGCTGGATTCATCTACACTTTTCATATCCAGTGCATAGAAATCTCTCTGCGTGTCACGAAGTGCAAGGTCCAACGTTGATGTTTGCAGAATCTTTCCCGGATGACGGGGAGAAAAACGCAAACTTAAATTGCCGTCAACTATGTATTTTCCAAGTCCTACAGCAATTTCTGCCACACCATCTTCCGTTTGCTCCTCACCTATAGGATAATAGTTTAATGAGCGACCTACACCGGAGAATGAAGGGAAATAATAACCCTCAACTTCTTTACCCACAACTTCCTGAATAATAACAGCCATTTTTTCTTGGTCTATTACATTGCTGGTGGCTGTCATATATGCTTTAGAATCTGCATAAAATACAGATGCATAAACGCTTTTAATTGCATCACTGAGCATTTGCAGCATCACTTTCTTATCTTCCACATTTGGTATCATATATGTGGAATAAATGCCGGCAAACGGTTGATAATGTGAATCTTCAAGCAAACTGGAACTACGAATCGCAAGCGGGGTATGAACCACATCAAATAGTGCAAGAAAATCTTCATTAAGTCTTTCCGGCAATTTTGCTGCTATAAAATGGCGGAGAATTTCTTCATCGGGAGCAGGACTGAGAGCAATGGGATATAAGTCATTGCTTGTCATGAACTCATCAAAAATATCCGTACATAACACAACCGTCCTCGGAATAGATATTGTTATTCCACCAAAATTGTCGCATATAGGGTGTTTTTTAATAATGGAATCCACGAATGCCAATCCCCTACCCTTACCTCCAAGAGAACCTTGACCTATACGGGCAAAATTTGCATAGTCATCAAAACGGTCTTTCTGGAATATGGCAACGACACCTCTATTTTTCATCTTGCGGTACTTTACTATCAAGTCGAAAATAAGTTGTCGTACCTTAGGAGCTTCATCCATTGTCATAAACCTATGGTCTTTTATCACGTCCGCTATAGGGAACATAGCACGAGAGTAAAACCAACGTGATAAGTCATTTCGCGAGCAGTGATAGTAAAGCACATCGTCGGGAATCTTGAAGATATTTTTCTGCATCTCCACAAGGTTTCGGATTCGCATAAACTCTTTGCCGGTATTTGGGTCTCGCATAATAAAATCTCCAAAACCGAAATTTTCCATAATGGCTTTACCCAAATCCACAGAAAGTTTTTTACTTCCTTTGTCAAGGAATATACCGTCAAACTCACTCATGTGTTTTTCATTTTCGAGTTCCGTAGATTCCACAATTATTGGCAAATACGGGTCTTTTGAACGCATATAGTTTGCCAAGCGTATTCCGGCTTTACGGTCTTTAAAGTCTTCTCGTTTAAATGAAACATCACTGATAACACCCAGAATGTTTTGACCATATTTTTCGTATAATTCCATTGCTTCCTCATAGTTTCGAGCAAGCATCACCTTTGGTCTTCCACGCATACGGAGCATCCTTTCGTGCTCATTCAGTGCCTCTGTTGAGAAAACAAGCGACTGTTTGAGGAGGAACTTATATATGTGTGGCAGTATGGAAGAATAGAAACGTATGGAGTCTTCCACAAGAAGAATCATCTGAACACCAACCACATTCACATCGTTTTCAGCATTCATTTTGTCCTCAAGCAGTTTAATGATAGCCAACAGCAAATCCACATTTCCAAGCCATGAGAAAACGTAATCTACGGCAGACAAATCTTCCGTAGAAATTCTTCGTGAAACTTCTTTGGAGAATGGTGTAAGCACAACGAATGGTATATTCGGATGTTCTGCCTTAATATCTTTTGCTACAGTAAATGTTTCCGAAATATCGCTACCCGGCATTGCTATTATCAAGTCAAAATTTTTTAACGACAGTGCATGGAGAGCATCGGAAATATGTGCCACACGAGTCACTCGTGGTGGAGAACTCAAATTAAGTGATACATATTCGAAATATAATTGTTCTTCAACACGTCCGTCTTCTTCCATAATAAAAGCATCGTATGGCGACGCGATAAGCAACACGTTGAAGATTCTTCGTTGCATCAAATCCTGAAATGCTGTATCTTTCAGATACATTTGGCTTAAACTATCCTCATTCATCGGGCAAAAATTTTTAACACGCAAAAATACTAATATTTTTCTTTTCTTTTGCTAAAATGTCACAAAAAAAGGTTGCACCGGACAATTTCCAATGCAACCTCATAATTCTAAAATATTTTATTTACTAAAGAACCACTTTATATGCTTTACCCTCAATTTGAAGAATGTACATACCTTTGTTCATTTTTAAATCGACAAAAGGTAATTTTTGCCCGGAAATTGAATAGAGTGCAGCATTTTTAGTTTCATCGGACAAAATGATTTGTCCATCTGATATGATAAACTCAGGATTTGACTCAAACGAAATAGATTCAACTCCACTAATTTCTGTAATGTTGGCAAAATCCCAACCATTAGCCGAGGAATAATCGGCAACTGAATTCTCCGGAACTTGAAGAATAGCGGTATCTTTTACAATCTGCTTAAATACATTGTTTCCCATAGTTGGAGGAACTGTATTCAAACATTTTATAATTGAAATCTTCTCGCAATTTCCGAAAGCAGAGTTTCCAATACTTGTCAAACTTTCAGGTAATTCGATTTCTTTCAATGATGTGGAAGAGGCGAATGCATTGTATTCAATTTCGGTGATAGTATTGGGGATTATCATCATATTTACACTTTCGTCTTGTGAATATGGGATTAATTTACTTGTATGTGTTTCTTCACTTTTTACTTCTATTTTTTCAAGTAAAGATGCCCCTGAGAATAAATAACCACCTATAGAAGTAACATTTGAACCAATTTCCGCATATTTAAGTGCCGGAAAGTGATTTGAATATGCGTATTGCCCACTGAGTGTTCTACCCAGATATAAAATTTCAACATATTTGAAGTCATCAACATACATTGTCAATACATCTTCACTATCTTCAATTACCAACTCGGACAGTGATGTACATTCACCAAAACAATTATTAACTTTGGTAACATTTTTTGGTATTGTAACTGTTTGTAACCCGGATTTATAAAATGCGCCGCTATCTATTGTAGAAAGTGTAGAAGGGAATGAGACACTTTTCAAAAGTGAACACATATAAAAAGCATTTTTGCCAATGGAAACAATAGAACCGCCTAATTTTAAATCTTCAATAGCTGTACACCCATAAAAAGCATAAGGATAAATTTCACTCAAACCATTACCAATAGCGGCCTCTTTAAGAGTTGTAATTTCTCTAAAAGGACTTGTTGTTCCAAAAAACAAGTAATTTCTACCAAGGTAAAGCTTCTTCAACGGACAATCGGCAAATAGTTTATTATTCGTTTGGTCAAGATTGCTTAAATCTAGATTCTCATTAGAATCTTCAATATTTACTTCTTCCAAACCGGTGCAGCCGGACAATGCCAAGCCATAAATCTTTTTAACAGAAGTGGGAACACATAATTGGCTCATCGACGTGCAATTTTGAAAAGCATTGTCGTGTATATAAGCAATATTATTTGTAAGTTTTACTGCAGTGATGTCCTTACAATCGTGAAAAGCACTTTCTGCTATTTCAGTAATTTTGTATGTAACATCGTTAATATTCACAATCTCGGGAATTACAACTTCGCCTTTTGCATACTGTGAATTTGCATCAGCATCAATAGACAAAAATGTTATTGCCACATTACCGTCTGTGGTAAAATTATATGCAAATTGTTCGTCCTTAAAATCGTATGCTTGCGATTCAAAAACAACGACAATAAACAAGCTGATTAAATATGCAAATCTCTTCATAATGTAAATATTAAATTTTAACGTATTACTTCAAAATAACTTAGGTAGTAACCTATAAATTAGGACAATAATAAATACTATTTTGCGTAACCAACAGGGTTGTTCATAATTGGTTTTTGTTTTTCAGACAATTTGAGAAGACTGCGAATTGCATCTACATCCATAGTGGCACGTGGCACGGTACTCAGTCCAACGGATTGGCAATATAAATTTATGTTCTCAGACACATTTCCTGCATCAACACAACCCATCATTATTGCTTTTTCATCGTCCATACCGAATTTTTCCAGGTCTATAACCATAACGATAGAAACAGGTGCATCAAGCACAAATTCTTGCATTCTTTCCTCTGTTCCCGCTACAATACGGCGGTAGTCACCCTCTGCACAAAAAGAAAGGAGGTTTTGATTTGCAATGTATTCATACACTGCAGCTTCATTGAAAACAAAAATTCTAATTTCCTGACGATTCATAGCAGACGGAGCTGTACGGTGATTATCATCTCGGCTCATACCATTTGCCGCCCAGCATAGATTGCTTATTTCTGGGAGAGAAAGCGTTTTAGACTTATCATAATCGCGTACGGAATGGCGAGTTTTAAGTGTTTCCACCATACTTAGTGATTTTTGTGACATATCCGATGACGGAAGTTCAATGTTTTGTGCAGTTGCACATGATGTTAATGTTATCATCAAGGATAAAAATATATTTTTCATTGTTGTTAAATTTTTAGTTTAAGAAATTATGCATACATATTTAATTTATAATCAATCATCTGAATAGTGGCGGAGTACGCGACGATAGGAATTAAAGATTTTGGACTTGGACACAAAGCCCACATATTTACCTTTATCTACTACCGGCAAGTTCCATGCTCCCGTATCATCAAAAATTTTCATGACTCGTTCCATAGATTCATTTATTTCAATTTTTGCAGGAGGAGCACTCATAAAACGGCGTACGTACATTCGCTTATATAAGTCCGGACGGAACATAATATTACGGATTTCATCAAGCAGAACAACACCTAAAAGCGTTCCTTTAGAGTCAATAACCGGGAATAAGTTTCGATTACTCTTGGAGATGACATCTACCATTTGCTTTAGATTCATATCCGGGTTTACAGTCATAAAATCCTGCTCTATTACACTGTCCATCTTGAGCAACGTAAGCACAGCACGGTCTTTATGGTGTGTTAGTAATTCGCCTCTTTGAGCAAGACGCATAGTGTAAATGCTAAACGGCTCAAAAAGTTTTATTGTGCCATACGAAATAGCCGATACAATAAGCAGTGGCAAGAAAAGGTCGTAGCCACCGGTCATTTCTGCGGTAAGGAAGATGGCCATAAGAGGTGCATGCATTACTCCGCTCATCACGCCCGCCATGCCTATAAGTGCAAAATTCTTTATAGACAAATCAAGTCCCGGCACAAAATTATTAAGCAGAAACGCAAAGAAAAATCCTGTCATACAGCCCACATATAGTGAGGGTGCAAATGTACCACCTACTCCACCTCCTCCATTTGTGGCAGAAGTTGCAAACGCCTTAAAAAGCACTATGCACCCAACAAAAAACAATATGAACCAGTTATTTCCTCCATCAGAATAAAATATTGAACTTTCAACAATTGAAGATGGTTCGCCACCGAGCAAACCGTTTATTGAGGAATAACCTTCACCGTAAAGCGGTGGAAAAAGGAAAATAAGTCCGGCAAGAATTATTCCACCTATCAGTCCTCGTTTCCATTGCGACGTAAGTTTTTTCTTGAAAAAGTTTTCCATCATATTCATCACTCGCGTAAAGTATAGCGAAACAAGCCCGCAAAGGACACCGAGGAGAATTACAAATGGAATACGCTGCATAACGAATTTTTCGCTCTGTACAAAGAAAAATTCCAAGTCGTAACCGGTAAATATATATGCCAATGTTGCTGCTGTGACAGAAGAAATAAGAAGCGGCATTACGGAAACCGTAGTCAAATCAAGCATGAGCACTTCTATAGTAAAAAGCACTCCTGCTATTGGTGCTTTGAAGATGCCTGCAATACCGGCAGCGGCACCGCATCCCACAAGAATCATCAAAATTCGCGGCGACATCTTGAAAAGTTGTCCTAGATTACTTCCTATTGAAGCACCCGTTGCCACAATAGGACCTTCAGCTCCCACAGAACCGCCAAAACCAATCGTCATAGCAGAAGCAATCACGGAAGAATACATATTATGTGGCTTCAAACGACTCTTGTTCTGAGAAATAGCATAAAGCACACGAGTTACACCATGTGATATGTTGTCTTTTACGAAGAACCGAACGTATGCCGTTGCAAGGATAATACCAATAAACGGATAAATGAGGTACATATAGTTTGCACCTGTAATTTCAATGTGGCTTGTAAGATTGGAGGAGATAAGGTGTATAAGAAATTTCAGTAACAACGCTGCAATACCACCAAAAAGACCCGTGAGAAATGCCAGAAAAATAACAAAAGATTTCTCCTTTACATGCTTTTCTCTCCATAGGAGAAACCGCATCCATAGGTCTGTCTTTTTGGTATCTGCTGCAGTTTCGGTAGCTGTTGAAGTTTGTGTTTCCGTCATTTTCTCAAAATTTTAATTACACCACCGGAACTGACTTTTATCACGCAAGACGGTTGTGAAGGAGTAGTATCGTTGCGTCTTGTTGTAGCAATATAATCTACCGCCGACTTGATTTCATCACTTATTTCCGAGAAAAAGCGTGCTGTCGGCTCTCCACTCACGTTTGCTGAAGTAGAAACAAGCGGACGGCGAAGTGCACGGCACAATTTTCGTGAAAATTCATCTGTCGTGACACGAATTCCAATACTTCCGTCTTCAGCTACAAGTTCTCTTGCCACATTTCGGGCACCGTCGTAAACGATAGTTGTCGGACGAACTGCCACATCTATGAGTTGCAGAGCTACATCCGGAACATCCTCAACATATCTGTCAATCCGTTCCGCAGAATCCACAAGAACTATCATAGCCTTGCTGTCGGCACGTTTTTTAATTTCAAAAATCCGTTTTACTGCATCACTGCGGGTAGCATCACAGCCTATTCCCCAAACAGTATCTGTAGGATACAAAATCACACCTCCACGCTTGAGAACTTCAAGTGCGGCGGCTACATCTTCGTCAATATTTCTAACTTCATTCGTCATTCCACCGCAAAAGTAGTCACAAAAATTCAAAAAGCCACAAATCTTGTAAAAATTTTTTCAACAGATACCTGAATTTGAATTATATTCACTTTATTTTCCATAATTATTGCCCTTATATGAATTAAATTGAGTATTTTTGCAAGATAAAAATAAGAGCAATAGATGAAATTTCTAAGATATATCACAATATTTATTGTCTTTCTGCTCCCGTTTGCAGGAAAATCACAGATAAACACAGAGCAGGTTCTGCGTGTAGGACAAAATGCCCTATACTTTGAGGACTATATGCTCTCCATTCAATATTTTAACCAAGTAATTCAAGCAAAGCCATATCTTGCTCAGCCATATTTCTTCCGTGCCATTGCAAAACTGAACCTGGAAGACTATGCCGGTGCGAAAGAAGATGCCACACTCGCTATCGAACGCAATCCTTTTATCACTGATGCATACGAAGTCCGTGGTGTTGCTCTTCAAAATATGGGTAAACTTGAAGAGGCTGTTGCCGATTACGACAAAGCACTTTCCCTCCTTCCTGAAAATAAGGGGATACTTTTCAACAAAGCACTTGCTGAAGAAGAACTGAAAAACTACGACACCGCACAAGAATGTTATTCTCAGCTTCTAAAAGCACACCCTCGCTTTGACAGTGGCTATATTGGTCGTGCCAGACTTTACCTTGCACAGGGCGACACTATTTCCGCACTTGCAGACTTGGATAAAGCTATAGAACTGAATAAAAACGCCATAAATGCATACGTTATCCGTGCTGATATCTCCATAAAGCGTGAAAAGGACTACGAGCGTGCACTGGAAGATATGAATGAGGCAATAAAACTACAGCCACATTATGCAGGTTTCTTCATAAATCGTGCGTTCTTGAGGTATAATCTTGATGACTACTTCGGTGCTATGGCAGACTATGATTATGCTATCAGCCTTGACCCGACAAACGTTGTGGCATACTTTAACAGAGGTTTGCTCCTTGCTGAAGTTCACGGCAACGACCGTGCTATTCAAGACTTCACAAAAGTATTGCAATTGAATACTGACGACTATCGTGCACTCCTAAACCGTTCTCGCCTTTATGAAGAAACCGGAAACTATAATCTCGCAATTGAAGATTTAAACAAAGTAATTGAGCGTTTTCCGGATTTTTATGGTCTATATTTCTCGCGTATGGAAATCTACGAAAAAATGGGTGACAGGAAAAATGCCGAGAAAGACTATAACAAAGCTATGGCTCTTTCCAAACGAATTGATGAAATTGCAGAAAAAGGTAGAGAAAAAGCTCATAACGACAGCATTGAAACGGAAAGACAAGAAAGAGAAAACGACATTCCTGAAGAACTTGTCACGAAAAGATTTTCAACGCTTCTCACTATTGAAAACGAGCATAACGTAGATGAAGTTTATAACAATAAGAGCATACGAGGTAAGGTTCAAGACAGAAATGTGAACATAAAACTATGCCCAATATTCATGTTGTCTTACTATGCCACTACAAATCAACTCAAAGAAACGCCGTACTACATCAAAGAGGTTGATGATGTGAACAGCACAAGGCTTCTCCGTCAAGTCCTTCAAGTTACGGATGAGGATTCTCCTATAACTGATGAAGAAATCATTCAGCAGCATTTTGCTTCAATAGAATACTACAACTCATATATTGCCACACATACGCCAAGAGCTATCGACTACTTTGCTCGGGCTATGGATTTTATGACAATACGAAATTATAAAAACGCCATTGAGGACTTCACTCGTGCTATAGAGTTGACACCGGACTTTGTTCCCGCTTACTTTATGAGAGCTATTGCCAAAAACAAACTTGCAATTCTTGAACGCGACCAAGCCCCGACGGAAGCAAATTCTCCGGAAGAGTTCACTCCGGCTAATGCGAAGCTTCAAGCTGAATTACGTGAAATAATCAGTGACTACGACAAAGTAATCGAACTATCACCACAAATGGCTTTTGCTTACTACAACAAGGGTGTGGTTCTGGCAGAAGCCGGTGACAATACATCTGCTTTATCTCTATTCTCTACTGCCATTTCACTTAAGCCTGACTTTGGTGAAGCGTATTATAACCGCGGCTTTATCTATATGCAACTCGGGCAACGACAAAAAGGCAGTGACGACCTCTCTAAAGCAGGTGAATTAGGAGTTATTCCATCATACAATCTCATGAAACGAATGACCAGATAATACAAATTTAGCATAAATAAGATTCAAACAAATAAATAATATGGACAACGTAACAGTTAAAATAATCAATAATTCTCATCACCCTCTTCCACTGTATGCAACTCCTGATTCTGCAGGTATGGACCTCAGAGCAAACCTGATGCAACCTATAGTTCTTGCACCGCTGGAACGAGTTCTTGTTCCTACAGGAATCCACATCGAGCTTCCTTCAGGATACGAATGTCAACTGCGTCCTAGAAGCGGACTTGCACTTAAGCACGGTATCACACTCGTGAATACACCCGGTACCATAGATGCTGACTATCGCGGAGAAATCGGCGTAATACTCATAAATCTTTCTAACAAATCATTCACTATCAATGACGGAGAACGCATCTGCCAAATGGTAGTGACGGAATATTCACACGTTGAATGGCAGGAAACTGACGATATCAGCAAAACCACTCGCGGTGACGGTGGTTTCGGTCACACAGGTGTAAAATAAAAGACCACTTTTTTCATTCACAATGGGAAACAAACTGAAAATATTACCATTTATAGTAATCAGTGCTGCGTTTTGTATTGTGGCTCTTGCTTCGGGGAAAGACTACGAGCAAGCCGCAAAAGAACGCAAAATTGATTACCTTTATCTTGAAGCAACATCTCAAAACGCTCTTGAGAATCTCGGCACAGCAAATGCTTTGTACCGAAGAATACTTGAAATTGACTCAAATGATGTTTATGCAGGTGTGCAAATAGGAAACTACACAATCCAAACAGCAACTTCAAAGGAAGCATTTGATAAAGGTCTGAACAGGCTACGCAAGTATTATGCAGTTCACCCGGAAGACAAAAGCACTTCAATGTATTTGGGAAACATTCTTTTACGAAATGGAGAAATTCAAGAATCTATTGATATATGGAGTTATTTGGATTCAGTTTATCCAAACGATAAAGATATAAAGTATTATTTGGCAACCACACTGATTTCTACACTTGATTCCACAAACGTAAAAAAAGGATTTGGTATTTTTGAATCATTAGAGCCGGAGTACGGCAAAGTGTGGCTGAGTGCAAACAAAATCCGTGCATACATGAGTATGAATGACACCACAAATGCACTGGCTGAAACAAGGAAAATGAGCCACTACCCGGAAATTGATGCAAATACACTCGTGACCGTTGCAAATATATATCGTGCTTTGGAACACAACGATTCCGCTCTTGCAACATATCAACGTGCTTGCCAGGCAGATTCCACAAATGGTCTTGCATATTACTCTCTTGCTTCATTCTATTTGGCACAAGGTGATTCAATCGCTTTTGACAGAGAGACTTTCAATGCTCTTTCCACACAAAACCTGGATGTGGAAATTAAAGAAGAATTGCTCAGAAACTATATAGCTTCCATATATGACAACCCTGAATATGAGGATAAAATCCTACGTATGTTTGACAAACTTATAGAATTACATCCACACGAAGCAAACATACATTTCCTATACAGCCAATATTTAGCATATATCGAGGATTATAACCGTGCCGCAGAGCAAATAAGTTATGCTATTGATATGGAACCCGGAAACGAACAGTGGACCGCTCAACTCATTTCTTTTTATCTATCTGCAGATGAATTAGATAAATCACTGGAAGTTGCGGAAACGGCACTGAATAATTTCCCGGACAATATGAGAATTGCTTATCTGGCAGTAATAGCCTATTCGCAACTCAAAAGATACGATGACGCCTTGAAAACAGGGACATCTGCTGCAGAAAAATGTGCAAGTTTACCTACTTCAGACCCTAAAATTACTTCAAGTCTTTACACTTCCATTGCAGACATCTATAATCAGCTAAACGATATGGACAGTGTGAACAAATACTACGAACAAGCGCTTATTTACAATCCGGATAATTTGTTGGCACTCAACAACTATGCGTACGCTATCGCTTGCAACGACGGTGACCTTGACAAAGCGGAAAAAATGAGTGCCATAACTGTTCAAAAAGAACCGCAAAATCCTACTTCCCTTGATACCTACGCTTGGATTTATTTCAAGAAAAAAGAATACAATCTCGCTAAAGAATACATAGACAAAGCTATTTCACTGGAAACAGAAGAATCTGCAGAAATTTTACACCATGCCGGTGATATTTATTTTATGTATGGAGAACCGGAAGAAGCTCTCTCTTTTTGGAAGAAGGCATTGGAAATGGATGCAGAGAACGAGTTACTCAAGAAAAAAGTTAAATACGAAACATATTTCTACAAATAACAGATATAGACACAATGAATTTTAGATATATATACATAACTTTATTTACTATTTTTTGCCTCGCCCTATCTTCATGTCACTCTTCAAAAAGTGCAATAGACACTACCGAGGCAGATGGTAAACAATTTTCTTCCGCTAAAGAAAGACTAAAAGAAGTGATTTCACGCAACTCTGCAGAATGGAATACTGTCAGTGTGCCCGTTAAACTGGAATTGAAATCACCTGCAAGCATTTCCGCTTCCGCCAAGGCTTATTTACAGCGAGACTCCTCCATTTATTTTTCCGTAAAATTCTTTGGAATGGAAGTTGCCGTTCTTGATATCAGAAACGATTCCATAATTGCTTTAGACAAATATCATAAATATTATGCAGCAGAAAAAATCTCTGACCTGCTTTCCAATGTTTCTTTTGATATAAACTCTATGCAATCTCTCCTATTGGGGCATCCTTTCACTCACACCGAACATATCAAAAGTAGCAAGCAAGCAGACCTTTTCCGCACGGTGCAAGACAGCATTACATGGACAGTAACACCAAAAAAGCAAAATCCGCTTGCTGATTACGCATTTACTTTTGACAACTCATACAACAGTCCAAGCCAAACAACTATTGAGACCGCTATCGGCAAGATTACTGCTACATATACAAACATTACTCAGACTTCAATAGGTGATTCACCACAATTCACAGACATAAATATTGATGCTGATAAAATAAAGGCAAGACTTTCACTTAAGTGGAGCTGGGACAACGTTCGCACAGACAATCCTGCAGACGTAAAACATGTTACTATTCCAACAGGGTATAAACGAATTGATTCCGCTGCCCTTCTTAAAGCTCTTATCAATCAATAATGATAAAAAAGTTTTCTGCTATATTACTGTTGTTTGTCGTGGCATTTACATGCTTCGATACAACATACGCGGCTAAGAAAACATCTAAAAAAACAAAAATAGAACAAGCAAAAACTAAAAAGAGCAACGCACAAAAGGCTAAAAAACAGTCAAAAAAAGACGTTGAGAAAAAACAAAAGGAAGTAAAGTTTAAAATAAACGAACTTGCACGAATAAAAGCGGACATCAAAGAACGCCAAAACAAAGTTATCAAAATCAATGATGAAATAGATGCTCTTGATGCCAAAATTAAAATTTTGAACGACTCCATTGAACTATTGGACAGCCGTCTCTCCGCAATGCAAGCAAAATGTGCTTCCGTAGTTAAAAAAACATACCTCCGAAATAGGAATGCAACATCAGATATAGCTTTCATCTTCTCTGCAAAATCCGTTTCGCAAGCATACAAAAGGATTCAAGCCGTCAAACGAATTTCCAAATGGCAGAAACAAAAATCTGCTGAATTAAAAAAACTTAAGAGCAGACTGGAAGCAAAAAAGCGTGAAATGGAAGAGCTTAAAGAATCTCGTGTCGCACTCTTAAAAGATCTGGAGACGGAACTTAATTCGCTTCAAGAGCAACGTGACAAGGCTGAAGAAATTGTGGATTCTCTCAAAAAGGAACAAAAAATTTTGGAGAAGGAATATGAACGTCGTTTTCAGGAAGAAAAAGAATTTGAAGAGGAACTGAATAAACTTATTGCCGAAGAGCAAAAAAGGCAACGAGAAGAACAACTGCGTAAAGAAAAATTGCGTCAAGACTCTATCAGAAAAGCTAAAGAACTGGAAGAAAAGCGACTGAAAGAAGAAGCAAAAAAGAAAAAAGAACAAGAAGAAGCAGATAAGAAAAAACAAGATAATAAGAAAAAACAAGATAACAAAAAAGATAACGCCAAGCCTAAAGAACCTCAGAAACTTCAGCAACAGGCACCGGCAAAACCTGAACAGACAGCACCGAAACCTCAACCCGAAATAGAGGACACGGACACGCAAAGCAGACAAGAACCCAAAATATCTGTTACAGGCAACTTCGCTAACCTTAAAGGCAAACTACTTTACCCTGCTGAAGGTAGAATCGTACGCCATTTCGGTGAAGAAAAGCTCACAAACAAGCTTAAATTTTACAACTACGGCATCTCCATTTCTACCACTCCCGGTGCTACCGTAAGAGCCGTTTGTGATGGCGTAGTAACTGCTATAACACGCAAAGGTGCCGCCATAATCATCAATCATGGCGAATATAGCACTGTGTATAAAAATATGTATGGCTACAAAGTTAGCAAAGGCGATAAGGTAAAACTCGGACAAGCTATCGGAACCCTCCGCATTGACCCTGATGACCCGGAATACAGTCTGCTATATTTTGAAATTATTAAGGATAACGTAAAACTCAACCCCGAAGAGTGGCTTAGAAGATAATGGAAGAATCCAAAACTAATATAAACAAGCGGATACTGAAAGCTTTAGGCATTTTCGGCGGAACTCAGTCCATACAGATAATTTGTTCAATTGTTAGAAACAAATTCGCAGCAGTTATTTTAGGAACGGAAGGTGTAGGTTTACTCGCTGTTTTTAATAATGCATTGGACTTGCTTACATCATCAACACAGCTATCTATCCGCCAATCCGCACTGAGAGATGTTGCGAAAGCTGACACTGCAGAAAAACTACAAAAAATTGCACATATAGTCCTTCGTTGGTCTTGGCTTTTAGGTGTTGTAGGGGCAATTATTACTCTTCTTGCAGCACCATGGTTAAGTCAATATTCATTTGGCAACAAAGACTATACCCTACACTTCTCACTTCTTTCTGTAGCAACATTCCTTTGTTCAGTACAAAGCGGATGGCAAATAATTATGCAAGGCACAGACGATTTGAAGTCACTTGCAAAGTCTATGCTTTGGGGAGCTGTTTTCGGTGCAATAGTTTCAATAGGATTATATTATTGGTTAGGGCTTGCAAGTATAGTTCCTTCTATTCTCGCTTACACCGTTGCAAATACCATAGCCACTATATATTATCGCAAAAAGATGCCTAAACCGGAAGTAATTCCGCCTATAAAAGAAGTGCTTAAAGAAGGATTACCGTTTATCCGTCTTGGATTCATTATGACAATATCACTTTTCAGCAGTGTTTTGGCATCATATATTTATATCGGTTGGCTTTGCAATAATGCCTCAATCAATGAATTAGGGCTTTTTAATGCCGGCAACACAATAATAAACCGTTATGCCGCACTCCTTTTTGCCGCAATCGGATATGAATATTATCCCCGTTTGTGTAAAATTGTTTCCTCTAAAACGGAAGTAAGCAAGCATGTGAGTGGAGAATCAAACATAGCATTAATTGTATTGCTCCCTCTAATTTGCATATATCTTTCATTTGACAATTTTTTTGTTTCTTTACTATATTCAAATGAATTTTGCCCGATATTGCCATATATGAAATGGGCTATGTTCGGCACAATATTTAAGGCTGTTTCATGGTGTATGGCATACACGATTCTCGCAAAAGGAAATGGAAAAGACTATATAATAACAGAAGTTTTAAGCAGCATCATTTTCATCGTCTCACACATTTTCTTTTTCAAAAAATTCGGAATAGTCGGTTGGGGATATGCCTACATTGTATGGTATGCTGCTTACACTATTCTAATCAGTTATTTCTATTTTATAAAATATAGATTCAGACTTGAATTCCGTACTTGGTTGTATTTCATAGCAACAACAAGTATCTGCTTACTTGCAGTTTATGTTTCTGATATTTCTCAAACAGCATGTATATCGTTGACAGTAAGCGTTTCTTTAGTCACCGCTTTGCTCTTGTATAAGAGCATGAAGAATAATTAACATTCATTGTAGGTCTATATGTGGGAAAATAATAGTAAATTTGCAGATAATAGTAAAACGATAGATATGAGATTACACAAAATATTTTTAAGCACACTTTTATTAGGTACTGCACTTATAGCAAATGCAGGTCTCACTTTCAGCGGATTGACGAATAGTGCAATAAGCATAAAACCGGATTCAAATAGCGGTCTTGACGAGATTTACGTTGTTTATCCCGGTGCTCCTGTCACTGTGACATATCAAGCCGGATCTTCTGCCGTAACATGGCAGAAATTCGACAGTCGAGGTGGAGGTTTCGCTTCAGATATGACAGGTGTGATAAAAAACGGGAACAATTATTCCGTCACTCTGCCTCAGGAAGACATAGGTTTCATTATCACGGAAGGATCGCGTCCGCATTACTATTGGATTGTAAATTATTCAAATCACATAGCTGATATACAGTCAATTGTGCCCCGCATGGATGAAGGAGAATGTGACCGTGCTTCCATTGTTATCAACGGAAATCTGGAACCGATAAAATATTATTCCATAAATGGTCGTGCAATAGAACTTTCACGAGAAATAGAGGTGACATATCACACTATGCAATACGTGGAAGAAGGAAAATACTACACCATAACTGAAGTTACGGAAAATATTGAAAGTACAACCGGCACTATACATGTTGCCGCACCCCTTTGTGACACACAATTCACTGTTACTGCAGACAGATTTCTCAAACAGTGGGGAATGGCGGAGAGTGTGACATCCGAGACCATATCCGCAACTGCAGTTGCTGCTACTTGCAGTGCTGAACAGCCCGATGAGGAAAAACCGGACAACGAACAGACTGTGGAAGCATCTCTCGGTGGCTCTGCTCCCGCAGATATCACCTTTACCGCCGCTATCACCGATGCTGCAATTTTCCATGAATGGCAATTTTCCAATACTGCAGAGTTTGAGGACATTTATATGCGTGTAAATGAACTTGAATTTACACAGACATTCACGGAAGCAGGCACAACATACGTGCGATTTGTTGCTTCTAACGCAGCCGGAGAGTGTTATGCCTACTCTGATGTTTATGAGATTTTTATAGGCGAATCTCAGTTGCTTTGCCCTAACGCTTTCTCTCCGGGAGGAAGTGAAGGCATCAACGATATTTGGAAAGTCAGCTATAAGTCTATAGTTTCATTTGAATGTCATATTTTCAACCGCTGGGGAAATGAAATTATTTCTTTCAACGATCCTGCACAAGGTTGGGACGGCAAAAAAGGTGGAAAACTTGTTCCATCCGGCGTTTATTACTATGTTATCAAGGCGGTAGGCTCAGACGGTAAGAAATATAACCTTTCCGGTGACATAAATATCATAAACAGCAAGCAGAGCGTCGGTGCAGGCACTTCAACTGAAGAACCAATAGAATAATTTTATATCATACTATAATGAAATCACTTAACAATATTAAATTTATTGCTACATTAGTATCGGCATTCGCTATTCATAGTGGTGCCACAGCACAAGAATTGGAAGTAACAAACAGTGACGGCAGAAGAATACAAGTGGAAGTTGTTAGCCCGAAACTGCCGGAAGAAGTTACTTTTGCCGGACAAACTATCAGTTTTGACCGTGCCGATATGTATGAACGTCTGGATCGTGAATTGACTGCTATGACATACACTCACGGCACAACGCTATTGATGATAAAACGTGCAAACAAGCTTTTCCCTATACTTGAACCTATTCTAAGGAAAAACGGAGTACCTACGGATTTACTTTACCTTGCTTGTGTGGAAAGTACACTTGACCCACTCGCCTACTCTCCTGCAAAGGCTGCCGGAATATGGCAATTCATTCCCTCTACAGCCAAAGAATACGGGCTTGAGGTGAACAGCGACATCGATGAAAGATACAATATTGAAAAAGCTACTGAGGCTGCTTGCAAATACCTCAAAAAGGCATATAGAAAATATGGCAACTGGGAAAGCGTCGCTTCAAGTTATAATGCAGGCCTTGCAAGAATAGACACGGAGCTGTCTGCACAAGGTCAATCCTCATCATTTGACCTATACCTGAATCGCGAGACATCTCGATACATGTTCCGCATTCTTGCCACTAAAATAATTATGGAAGACCCTGCAGATTTCGGGTTTGTACTTAATTCTTCGCAGCTATATTTCCCTATTGAAACCACGACGGTGGAAGTTACGGAAACTATTGAAGACCTTCCTGCATGGGCTGAAAAGCACGGCACTTCGTACCAGTGGCTTAAAGAACTTAATCCTTGGATTAGGAGCAAAAATCTTCCGGACAAAAGCGGCAAAAAATACATAATAAAAGTTCCTAAAAATGCTGATGCACTCAGCAGAGAGAAGCAGAAAAAAGAAGTGTTTAACAAAAAATGGGTATGCGATTAAAAGCCATTGACATACAAAAACTTGACTGTGTAGATATCATTGGTGCAAGGGTTCACAACCTCAAAAACATTGATGTTACCATTCCGCACGGCAAGCTCACTGTTATTACGGGACTTTCCGGTTCCGGAAAGTCTTCACTCGCATTTGACACTATTTATGCGGAAGGGCAAAGAAGGTATATTGACACTTTTTCCGCTTACGCACGAAATATGCTCGGTGCACTGGAGCGACCTGACGTGGACAAAATTTCAGGTCTTAGTCCGGTCATTGCCATAGAACAAAAAACGGTCAACAGAAATCCGAGAAGTACGGTGGGTACTACCACTGAGATTTACGACTATCTGCGTCTCCTTTTTGCTCGCGTTTCAACCGCCAGAAGTTACATCACCGGCGAGCCTATGGTGAAATATTCAGAAGAGAAAATCGTGGATTTGATTCTGGAAAAATACCTTGGCAAAAAAATTCTTCTCCTCGCACCGCTTGTAAAAAACAGAAAAGGCCATTACAAGGAACTTTTTGACTCTCTCACTCGCAAAGGCTTCCTGAAAGTACGTGTTGACGGCGAAATCCGTGAAATCACGCTCGGAATGAAAGTTGATAGATACAAAAACCACTCTATAGAGCTGATTGTTGATAAACTCAGAGTGTCTGCTTCCGATAAAGACAGGCTCCTTGAATCTGTTTCAAAGACACTCCGCCACGGCGAAAAGCAAATGATGGTGTATGACATGGAAGATGACACAATAGGACACTTCAGTCAAACCCTTATTGACCCCGTATCCGGTCTTTCTTACCCTGAACCATCTCCACATACATTTTCTTTCAATTCTCCGCAAGGGGCATGTCCGGTCTGCAAAGGTTTGGGAGAAATAAATATTGTAGATAGGAATAAAATCATTCCGGATGATTCTCTTTCCATCCGTCAGGGCGGAATCCTTCCGCTTGGCAAATACAAAAACAGCATCATTTTTTCTCAGATTGAAGCTATCTGTGAAAAATACGGCAAAACGCTGAATACACCTCTTTCCGAACTGCCGGAAGAATGTATTTCCGATATTCTTAACGGCACGGAAGAGAGACTTGACATAAAATCCGAAAATCTGTCTTCTTCAAGCTATTTTCATACGTACGAAGGACTGATTAAATACATTGAACTCCAGCAAGATGAAGATGCGGACAGTGCTGCAAAAAAGTGGAGCGGACAGTTTTTCTCGCATTGCACCTGTCCCGAATGTGGCGGAGCAAGACTGAAAAAAGAAGCTCTCCATTTCTTTATCGGCAATAAAAATATCGCAGACCTCACTCGCCTTGACATCACACGCCTGCTTGATTGGATAAATTCCGCTAACACTCTTCTTTCTCCCTCGCAAAATATGATTGCAGCGGAGATAGTAAAAGAAATCGCTCACAGACTGCGTTTCTTAAGCGATGTCGGATTGGACTACATTTCGCTTAACCGTGGCTCTGCTACACTTTCCGGCGGTGAAAGCCAACGAATAAGACTTGCCACTCAGCTCGGAAGCGAACTCGTGAATGTGCTCTATATTCTTGACGAGCCATCAATAGGACTTCACCAGCGTGACAACAATAAGCTGATTGCGTCACTAAAAAAACTCCGTGATGCTGAAAACACTATAATCGTTGTGGAACATGACAAAGACATTATGCTCCACGCAGATTATATTGTAGATATCGGTCCTAAAGGAGGCAGATATGGCGGTAACGTTGTCTTTCAAGGCACACTGGAAGAGATGCTGAAAACAGAAACTCTAACAGCTCAATATCTAAACGGGAAAAAAGAAATAGAAATACCTAAAACTCGCCGTAAGGGTAACGGACTTTTTATTGACCTTTGCGGATGTAAAGGTAACAACCTGAAAAATATTGATTTCCGCTTGCCTCTTGGCACTTTTACTTGCGTTTGCGGTGTTTCCGGAAGTGGCAAATCCACTCTCGTAAATTCCACACTGCAACCAATTCTCAGCCAACATTTTTACCGTTCTTCACAAGCTCCTTTGGCATACGAAAAAATAGAAGGTATTGAGAACATAGATAAGGTTATCACAGTGGATCAGGCTCCTTTAGGTCGTTCTCCACGAAGTAATCCTGCAACATATACCGGAGTTTTTTCTGATATTCGCAGTCTGTTTGTGGCACTCCCGGAGGCAAAGATTCGCGGATATAAACCGGGCAGATTCTCATTTAATATGGCAGGCGGACGTTGCGAAGCCTGCAATGGTAACGGCTATCGAACCATTGAGATGAACTTTCTGCCTGACGTGCTTATTCCTTGCGAAGTTTGCAACGGCAAGCGGTACAATAGAGAGACTCTTGAGGTGAGATATAAAGGCAAATCTATTGCCGACGTGTTGGATATGACAATCAACCAGGCAGTAGAATTTTTTGCTGCTCAGCCAACTATTCTCCGCAAAATTAAAGTGCTTCAAGACATTGGTCTCGGCTATATAAAACTCGGACAACCGTCTTCAACTCTTTCCGGTGGTGAAAATCAGCGTGTAAAACTCGCCATGGAACTTGCAAAGAAGGACACCGGCAAAACTCTGTTCATTCTTGACGAACCTACCACGGGCTTGCACTTCGAAGACATTAAAACACTCCTCTCCGTACTCAATAAACTTGTTGAAAAAGGCAACACTGTACTTGTGATTGAGCATAACCTTGACGTGATTAAGTGTGCCGATTACATTATTGATATGGGACCTGACGGTGGCATGGGTGGCGGACGTATTATCGCAACCGGAACACCGGAAGAAGTGGCTGAATTGCCCTCACCTACCGCTCCATTTTTACGCAACGAACTAAAAGAAAAATAAGATATATGAACGACTATCAAGAAATACGCATAGATGCAAATCCCTGCTCGGAAGTGGTAACAGACATCCTCGCATCGCTTCTTGCCGATATAGGCTACGAAAGTTTTGTGCCTGATGAAAAGGGACTTACGGCGTACGTTAAGGCTGAAGTATTTGATAAAGACAGCTTAAACAACGTGATTGAGGCATACCCTATAAGTGATGTGAAATTCGCATTAAAAAACACTTTCATTGAGGGCAAAGACTGGAACAGCGAATGGGAAAAGAACTATTTCAAACCTATTGTGATTGCAGACAAATGTGTGATTCACAGTTCTTTCCACACGGATTTCCCTAAATGTGAATATGATATTGTGATTGACCCCAAAATGGCTTTCGGCACAGGTCATCATGCCACTACGTCGCAAATTGTAACTCAGCTTCTCAACTCAAATCTTGAAGGACTCAGACTTATGGATATGGGTACCGGCACCGGTATTCTTGCCATTCTTGCCGCCATGAGAGGTGCTAAAGTTGATGCTGTGGAAATAGATGAAATGGCATACGTCAATGCTGTGGAAAACGTAAAACTGAACGGACACCCTGAAATTAACGTAATGCTCGGAGATGTTTCCAAACTGCCTGATATTCCAACATACGACATCCTCCTTGCCAACATCAACAGGAATATTATCACAAACGACCTTCATTTATACGCTAAAGCCGTAAAAAACGGCGGTGAAATCATTCTCAGCGGTTTTTATCATGAGGATATCCCCGTTATTATGGAAATTGCGAAAAAAAATAACCTGACCTATAACCTTGACACTCAAATTGACAAATGGGCATGTCTTAAACTAAAAAAGTTATGAAAAAGTTAATCATCTCCGCAATGCTGTTATTGTCCGGAATGACAATGCACGCACAAGATAATACAGATACCTCTCGTTTCACATGGGGTATTGACCTTGGTAGTTCCATAGATATGTCCGGTGAAGAAATGACAAATCTCAACTTCAGTGCTCAATTCGGCTTAAAAAACAATTATTTCCGTCTTTTGGGCGTTGGTAGCGAAATAAATATCATGACGGGCAACAGCAGTCGCAGCATTCCTGTTTACGCTATTATGCGAACATCATTCATGCCACAACCACGGAAAATTTTTGCTGATATCCGTGCCGGAGTTTCATTTAACGAAATTTACGACATTAAATCGCAAACCGGGCTATATTTCTCTCCTGCTATCGGTCTTTCACTTGCAAACGGCAGCAAATTCAAATCTCACCTTTCATTAGGTTACACGCTAATCACTCGCTCCAATTTTAATGAAGGTGAAACGTTCCACACATTCAAGGACCTACATTTTGCCACCCTCAGGCTCGGTATTTCATTCTGAGATATCACAAAATAAGACTTAAAAGGTTGGAAACACTTGTTTCTGACCTTTTTTTGTTACTATTATATAAATACTGTTCTATGAGTTTATGGAAGACACACTCATAAAACAGTATCAATTTTCATAAAACAGATTGTTATTCAAGTTCAATTTTATTTACTTTAATGGATTCCGCTTCATGCAAATTTTCAATTTTTGTATTTGTGAAAGATATTTCCTTCATATCCTCAGCATCAGATTGAGTAAGTGTAACCTCGTGGTCTGCCGGGCGTTCGTATGAGAAAGCCCAATCTGTTTCACCTATTTTCCACTTTCCTTCCGTGAGAGCAATAACACGTTCAACCGTTGTTTTACCTTCCACACCGGTTAGAGTGAAATCAAGGTATTTCTCATAATCAGAGCCATCAGGTTTATACCATACACGGAAAATGGCAGTTTCTCCTGGTTTTAGTCCGGTTTTGCTAACTTTCACAAATATAAAATTGTAACCCAGTGTGAGGTGTAAATACTTTTGGTCTTTTCCAAGTGATTCAGTATCCACTTTTACTTTTGAGAGCAGCTTTATACCCTCAGCGGTCTTTAGCAATTCTGAATAACGATTCCACCCGGATTTAAGTTTATTTGTACTTTCAGTGGTGGAATATGCTTTGTCTTCAGGATTATAGTCTTCCATCCAGGAAATGGCTGTTTTAGGCACAGGAACTTCAAACTCTGTCAAATCGAGGTTTTGTGCATTTGGGATAGACAGTGAAGATGGTTTGTATGTGTAGCTTTCTCGCATTGGAGAATCGCCTTTATATATTCCCCAATCCGAGCAGACCGTGCTGATATCGTTACCTGCTATGTCTGCACGGTTCTCATAAATTCCGAATGGGTGATTCTTACTTATATTGAGAATGGCATCTTTAGAAATGATAATTCCACCGCCAAAACCGGAGAATTTTCGGGTAAGATAACAGTTGTCATTCCAATTATAGGGATAGTAACCGAAACTCGTTTTAGGACCACCTTCCACATATTCCGCTCTGTTCCAACGGATTTTTCCGCCATTGTAGTTTAGTGTCGCTTCATTTACGAGAATGGCACCACCCAGTTTAGCCACATTATCTTCCATAACATTATTTTCTAGAGTGAAAACAGCACTTGCCGGATCATCAATGCCGTCTATTTCTATAGCACCTCCGCGGTAAGCTGAATTATTGCGAAACGTTGCATTTTTAATAGTGGCAGTAATGTAATGAGTGGAAGTATTAGAATTTACTTTTACGCAGATTGCTCCTCCGCCACCATCACCGCCTGCATAATTGGCTTTATTTCCTGTGAAAGTAGCACCATCTGAAATTTCAAGTTTACCTCCTCTTTCAAGATAAATAGCACCTCCACTAATATTTGCTTTATTGTCGTTAAAAGTGGCATTGCCAATTATATCACTAAAAGACCCGGAACTACCTGAATCCCAACCCATAGATGCTATTCCTCCGCCATAATTAGATACGTTTCCGGAAATAGTTGCATTTCCGATTTTGACGGTAGAATTGTTTGAATTGTAAATTGCTCCGCCTCTTTCTGTTGCAGTGTTGTCGCTAAGCGTTGCGGTGCCGATATTCAATGTTGACGATTCATAGAGGTATATTCCTCCACCTTTGCTTGATGCAGTGTTTTCACTAATTGTAGCATTTTCAATATTCAGATTTGATGACCCGTAAAGATATATACCACCACCAAAACTTGATGCGGTGTTACCTTTAATTGAAGCATTTTCAATAGTAACGGTGGAACCGGTTCTTGCATGAATTCCGGCACCTTCCGGTGCACTTGAATTAGATATTACAGCATTCTCTTGAACAGTAAGTGTACCTTGCTCTATAAATGTCGCACCACCATAACCATAAGATTCGTTATCGTCAAGAGTCATATTTTTCAAAATAATGTTGCACGAAGACGTTGCTGTCAAAGCACCACCATCTTGAGCCTTATTGCTATTTGCCTCAAGCGAGTTCAGTTCAATAGTAGAACCGGAACCGGTAACATAAACAGCACCACCTCTACGCATACAGCGATTGCCATTCATAGTCAATTCGCCTGCATTTTCAGATTCATAGCCAATATTAGCATTATCAAGGAACACTGCCCCACCACACATTTTATGGTCTTCTTGAGCTGTTACATTGCCGTTGCTATCTTTTGTGTCGTAAAAAGTTCCACTCCATGTTGTATTCCAACTTGTTTCACTGTCTTTATATACTTTATTGGAGTTTATTTCACCTTTGTTCAGGAAAAATTTAAGTGTATATTTTCCCGGTGTAGATTTATCCTCAATATAAACAGCTCCTCCTTTCACAGTAGCATAATTTTTATTGAACTTTGCACCATTATAGTGAATACTAAAAGAAGAGCCTTCCCCAAGTTGACAACCGGCCGTGATTTGAAAAGCAAGTCCTCCACCATATTGTGCCTTATTGTTATACACATTAAGCATATCTGATAAATAATAGTCCACATCATAAGTTCCCAATCCTGCAGCAGAATAACCATATACGTGCAAGCCCCCTCCCATTATTTCTGCCGTATTATCGAATATTTCAGTTACTTGCTCCGTAAATTTGCAAAGTCCCTCTATACGCATGGCACCACCGGAGCGTCCTGCATGGTTGTCATGAAATTTACAACCTATAACATTAAGTACAGGCTTCCTTGTATCATCACCGACAACACCAAAGGCATTCCAAAACACTCCTGCACAACACCAGGTGGCAGTGCAATTTTTAATTTCAACATTTTTCATTGTGAAATTGCCAATCCAGCCTCCTCGAAAACGAATTACACCGCCCCAGCCTCTTCCCGGGTCAGTGTCATTCTCGATTGAAGTACTCGGTTCACCATCTCCACCTGTTGCGTGACAATCTGCTATCACAACATTTTCCATCCATATAGCATTAGATTCACTTGTATTCTCTGTGTTACTACTTGGTCTGCAGTCACCCGTGCCGGTTGTATTAAGATTTTCAGTGTAAAGTACTGTTCCGGCTAAAGCAGAACAATTGGAAAAAGTGCAATTAGTTATTGTAGTCTTGCCAAGTTTTTGACCACTTTTCCAAGCGGGATTTAATTTTATGACTCCATAGAAAGAACCGTTTGGCTTATTCTGATTATTATAATTCTGAAATTTCACATAATCCAGAGTTAGTGTACCTGTCGAGCCTATCATTTCCTGAGTTATTCCGGAACCCTCAAAAATAATACACTGACTTTCACTCTTTCCACGTATTTCTAAAGAACAGTTTTCAGTAACTCTAAAAAATGACGATGGAGAACCTGAAATTGTAATAGGTCCGGAAACATCCGGGTGAATTTCCACAATAACTTTGATATTATTTGAAGAATTATTTCCAACTTGAACAACATCCGCCATAGTGACATTACCTTTGATGTATATTGTTTCAGTAGTATTGTCTGTAGAGTAATTCATGGTATAGCCATTAGCAGAGGAAATAGTAGCACCGGATTCCCAATCGGTAGCAGCACATGGTATGGGATTCAATGAAAAGATAAACAAAAGTAGTATCGCATTTAATATGTAAAAAAATCTATACTTCATAGCAGATGTGATTTAAATATTTTTATTTTTGCAAAAATATTCACAATATTTTACATATACACAATACCCCCCCCAATTTTTAATATTTATTAACAAGCTAAGACTCATCTATTGTTGATAGGACGCAGTATTTAACAATAACATGTATGGCTCGTAACTATTCAGCTATCGGGTGGACGCAATGAAGCGGGTGTTCTATTTTCAC
>JBJECR010000139.1:0-27558 GCA_051871275.1 Muribaculaceae bacterium
TATTATGTATCAATTTTTTACAAAAAAAATTTTATTTGCAAGTGTCAAACTCCCGTTCGTTTTCCATCATCACGTCCAAAATGCCGGCGGTGAAAAGTCCTCGCATCGCACCGCCCTCAAGTATCAGCCCCTTCTTTGTCATTGCTTTTTTGCAACAAAGGTACAAATTTTACTCGTTTTTATGCAACAACTTCTGATTTTCTTGGCAATTTCGCTTATTGTGAGTAAATTTGCAACTTAAATCAAAAAAAATATTCAATGTATAGACTTCGTAATTTTTTATGCTCTGTATTAGTGGCTGTGTCCGGTGTGGCAATGGCAACCGAGCCGGTTGAATATAAGGCAGAAGCACTGTTTGGTATTGGTGACGGCGATTTGGCACCATACTATATGACTGCAAACCGCTACGGCAAACTGTCTCAAACAAAAAATGCACAGTTTGACCTTGGCTTTAAGAGAGATTTTGATATGACTAAGAAGTGGAGCTGGAGCTATGGTGCGGAAGTCGTCACCGGTGCCGCTTCCAAAACGCATTATAGTCTTACTGCTCAAAACGACAAAAAAACATTTTCTTTCAGTGCAGATGAACGTCCGGCTGCAATCTGGCTTCAGCAGCTTTATGCAGAGGTTAATTATCGCAGTTTGTTTCTGAGTGCCGGAGTTAAAGACCGCCATAATATTCTGGTAAACTATTCGCTTTCTTCCGGTGACCTTATCCAGAGCGGCAACTCCAGAAGTGTGCCCCAGATTCGTGCCGGTTTTGTAGATTTTCAAGATATACCATGGACCAAGCATTTCCTCCAGATTCAGGGCGAATTTTGTTATGGCTTGCCGCAAGACAAAAAATGGTATGAAAACCATTTTAACTATTACAACGGTCACTACAACGTGAATGGTATCTATCACTATAAAAGAATGTATTTCCGCACAAAAACGTCTAATCCGTTTTCTGCAACATTCGGTGCACAGTCTGTGTGCCTTTTTGGAGGTGATACGTACTATTATCAGGGCGGAATATTAGATAAAACAGTAAACAATAAAGAAGACCTTGATGCTTTCTGGCAGGCATTGATTCCGCGTATCAGTGGTGTGGAAGGATATATCCAAGGACAACATTTGGGCAGTTGGGACATCAGTTTAAGATATAGATTCAAAGATAACACACGGGTTAAAGCATACGTGGAAAATGTGTGGGAAGATGGTTCCAGTATGGGAAAACTGAACGGCTGGGACGGTCTTTGGGGGCTTGAATATGTTGCTCCCAAGCCTGGAATTGTTTCCGGTGCGGTATTGGAATTTATACAGCTCACAAATCAGTCCGGACCTATGCACTGGGATCCGGAAGATGAGGTGGGCACAACATTAAGCCAGTATCAGGCTACAGGTGGTGATAACTATTATAACAACGGTTTTTACAATTCTTATTGCTACTATGGAATGTCCATGGGTACGCCGTTTAACAAAGAACCTATCCGCAATCTTGACGGCTCTGTTTCTTTTAATGAAACACGTGTAAGGGGCTACCATTTGGGTATCACAGGCGACCCGTTTGAAGGATTTAACTATAGAGTCCTCGGCAGCTGGAGAAAATCCTGGGGAACTTATTCCGCACCGCATCTGACACCTATTGAGGGAACCTCCTTTATGGTGGAAGCAACGTATAAACTCAAATCCGTAAAAGGACTTAGTATCAAAGGCGAGTTTGCAGCAGACTTCGGTGACCTTTACGGTGATAACGTTGCAGGTGCAGTTACCGTTTCTTATCAAGGCTTGTTTAACTTCTAATTTGGAAAAAAGATGAAACGCATAATTATATATTCTCTGCTTACAATTTTCTCTCTCGCTTTTCTTCCGTCATGCCAGAATAACGGTGACATAGGTCCATGGTACGGAATGTGGAAACTAACATCTCTTACTATTGATGGTGAGGAAGACCCGGATTACGAAGGAAACGTATTCTGGAAATTCCAAACGGGAGTAGTGCAAATGATAAGGTACTACAATAGCTCGAGTACTCGTACCGGTACCTGGAAGGAAAAATCCGGTATATTGGAACTGACATACATCTATTCTGATGATAACAATCCCGAGGCATCAAAAAAATATTCAACACTTGACGGTATGCACTTGCCGGCAACAGGTGTTATTCCGCTTGAGATTGTGAAACGTCCGTCTTCCAAGATGGTGCTGAAATATCGCAGCGAGGAAGGTGTGACATACGTCTATACATTTAAGAAATGGGGCTAAAATGAAAGGTAAAATTCTCGTAACCGGTGCCGATGGCTTTATAGGTTCACATCTCACGGATATCCTCCTCCAAGAAGGCTTTGAGGTGAGGGCATTGTCGCAGTACAATTCATTTAACAACTGGGGATGGCTTGAAGGAAACAATCATCCGAACTTGGAAGTGGTATGCGGTGATGTGCGTGATGCCGCTTTTTGCCGTCATATCTCAAAAGGCTGTGACACCGTTTTCCACCTGGCTGCATTGATTGCTATTCCATATAGCTATGTTGCACCGGAAAGTTATGTGGATACGAACATAAAAGGCACTCTGAATATGTGCCAAGCAGCTTTGGATTGCGGTGTGAGAAGGCTTATAGTGACTTCTACATCAGAGGTTTACGGCACAGCACAGTATGTGCCTATTGATGAAAAACATCCCCGTCAGCCGCAGTCGCCGTATTCTGCTACAAAAATCGGTGCAGATGCCATTGCAAAGAGTTTTTACAATGCGTTTAATCTCCCTGTTGTGATAGCTCGTCCGTTTAACACTTTCGGTCCTCGACAGAGTGCCAGAGCCATTATTCCCACTATCATCACTCAGATAGCAGCAGGAAAACGCAGCATAAAAGTGGGCGACTTAAGTCCTACTCGCGATTTCAACTTTGTGAAAGATACTTGCCGCGGCTTTATCGCTCTGGGCAAAGCTGAAAATGTGGAAGGACAGGAAATAAACATTGCCACAGGTAAGGAAGTGACGATGAAAGAGACCTTGGAAACTATTGCAAGGCTTATGGGTGTTGATGTGGAATACGTTGTAGATAAAGAGCGTCTTCGTCCTTCAAAATCCGAAGTTTTTCGCCTCTGCGGAGACAACAGTCTTATCACAAGTCTCACGGATTGGCGTCCGCAATACTCTCTTGAACAGGGACTTGCAGAAACTATAGAATGGTTTACACGCAAGGAAAATCTTGCTAAGTACAAAACGGATATTTATAACAGATAAACGTAATATTTCAGCAATATGCCAAAACTCAGCATACTGATGCACGGCGGTGCAAAACGTGTTTCCATAGCAAGAATGTTTCTTGCGGAAGCGAAAAAAAAGGGCTTGAAACTTGATTTGTATTCATGGGAATTGCAGCCTGTTGTGCCTATAGCGGAAGTGGCTGAAATAGCTGTTGGCAGGCGATGTGACGACCCACTTTTGCTTGAGGATTTGCACAAATTCACCATAGAAAAGGGCATAGATATCATGATTCCTTTCATAGATCCGGCAATAGGTGTTGTGGCAAAATATCGTGACCTTTATGGTGGAATTTTTGCTCCCCTTGGCTCGTTTGAAAGTGTGGAAGGAATGTTTGACAAGGTTGTGGCTGCTGAAATTTTTGAGAAAGCTGGATTACCTATTCCTGCTACTTATTCACTTGAAAATCATTTATTTCCACTTATAGCAAAGCCGCGTTTCGGTTCTGCCTCTCAGGGAATTTTAGTGATAAACAGCGAGGTGCAATTAGCTGAAATTGCAGATAAGGCAGATGGCTATCTTCTCCAGGAATATATAGCACGTAGAGAGGAAATTACGGTTGATTGCTATGTGGCTGCAGACGGTGAAATAATAGCAACGGTGCCGCGACTCAGAATTGCTGTCATAGGCGGAGAAGTTTCCCGAACCATTACCATTGATTCTCCGGAAATTGTGGAACTTTCACGCAAGACACTCGCTGCACTTAATCTTCGAGGTGCAGTAACGTTGCAATTTATACGAGATTTGGATTCCGGAAGAATTTTACTTATGGAAATAAATCCGCGACTTGGAGGAGGTGTTGTGTGCTCCATTCATGCAGGTGCAAATATGCCGAGGTATATTCTTCAGGAAGCACTCGGACAAAAGCCGGAGCCGTGTAGTAACTGGTTGATAGACTTGGAAATAAGTCGTTATCAGCAGGAAGTTACTTTTCATAAAGGAAAATTATTGAGGTAAGTCTTTCTTTGCATTTATAGCATTTTTTTGCAATAAAAAGCATTTTCAGATACTATCTAAAAACGTTAACAAAAGTTAAATTAGTCCACTTGAGCAACCTTTTGAAAAGGTATCACGTCTAACATATAAAACAGCAGAAAATGACAAATAAAACAATCATAATAGCAGAGGCAGGAGTAAACCACAATGGTGATTTCAACCGCGCTTGCGAAATGGTGAAAGTAGCAAAACTTGCCGGAGCAGACTATGTGAAATTTCAAACTGCAGTGCCGGAACTCGTTATTTCTTCCATCGCACCAAAGGCTGAATACCAAAAGGAAACTACCGGAGTCGGTGAATCTCAGCTTGAAATGTGCAAAAAGATTCATCTTCCGCTGAGCGACTATGTGAAACTCGCCGCACTCTGCCGAGAAGAGGGCATTGGCTTTATGAGCACTCCTTTTGACCTGGTTTCCATTGATACTCTGGCTGATTTGAAAATGGATTACTGGAAAATTCCTTCCGGCGAAATCACAAATTTGCCTTATCTCCGCAGGATTGCATCAAAGGGCGGCAAAGTGATTCTTTCCACGGGAATGTCCAAACCACAGGAGATTAAGGATGCTTGCGAAATCCTTATTGCCGGTGGAATTGAAGCACGACATATCTCACTCTTGCACTGCAACACGCAGTATCCGACGCCTTTCTGCGATGTGAACTTGAAAGCAATGGACACTCTCAGAAAAATTAACCCGAAAGGACCGGTTGGATATAGCGACCATACGGTGGGAATAGAGGTTCCCACAGCGGCAGTGGCTCTCGGAGCACAAATTATAGAGAAACATTTCACCCTTGATAAGTCGCTCCCCGGACCGGATCATAAAGCATCGCTGAACCCGCAAGAACTCGCTGCAATGGTATCTGCAATACACAACATCGAGCAGGCTTTAGGCTCTGCGGAAAAGACGGTATCAGATTCAGAAAAACCGAATATTGTGGTGGCACGCAAAAGCATTGTTGCTGCGAGAGATATCCGTAAAGGAGAAATATTTACAGAAGAAAACATCACCGTGAAACGCCCCGGAAACGGTATTTCACCCATGCAATGGGATTCCGTGATAGGGCAGACGGCAAATAAAGATTTTAATTACGACGAACTAATAACACTATAAAACTATGGCACAGTATTTTATTTATTATCAGGGCAAACAAGTAGGTCCCCTTGAAAAACAAGATTTATTGAAGTATGGTCTTAACCGTGATTCATACGTATGGGTAGTTGGCACACCTTCATGGGTAGCAGCTTCCACAATTCCGGAGCTTGCAGACATCCTTCCGCCCACACCTCCATTCTGCCCGGGTGCATATCAGCCTCAAGCATATTCCACCATTCATGATGATGTAGCGGACAAAAAGATGGTAGCAGGTATTCTCGCTATTTTGCTCGGCGGTTTTGGAATCCACTATTTCTATTTGGGCAAGATTGGAGCAGGTCTTCTCACAATTCTTCTCCTCTTTATCTCATGTGGTATTTGGCCATTGCTGATGTTTATCCAGGGTATTGTGATGCTCACTATGGACAATGAAACTTTCCGCCGCAAATACATCGACACTCAAACAGCAATCCCACTGTTCTAAAAAAAATTATGTCATAATGAAACAATCAGAGGCTGTCCGGCAAAATCGGGCAGCCTCTGTTGTATTATTTTTACACATTTTTTGCTATGCCTTGGCATAAAATGCGTAACTTTGCACATTATATATAATAGAATGAAGGAAAAAGAACAAATAATAGATAATTCGCTTGAAAGGGCTGTGCTCGTGGGACTGATTACTCCTACGCAGAATGAGGCTAAAACAAATGAGTACCTGGACGAATTGGCTTTTCTTGCCGATACGGCAGGTGCTATGACTGTGAAAAAGTTTTTGCAACGACTTGACGGACCAAACTCTTTTTCATACGTTGGTAAAGGAAAACTTGAGGAAATACGCCTTTTTGTGGAGGAAAACGACATCGCAATGGCTATCTTTGACGATGACCTTACTTCCAAACAAGTGCAAAATATTGAAAAGGAACTTAAAGTAAAGGTTCTGGATCGCACGAGCCTTATCCTTGATATTTTTGCTCGCCGTGCACAGACAGCAAACGCAAAAGCACAGGTGGAACTTGCTCAATATCAATATCTTCTGCCACGTTTGACGCGTATGTGGACTCACCTTGAACGTCAGCGAGGCGGTATCGGTATGAGAGGTCCGGGTGAAACACAGATTGAAACGGACCGCCGTATTATCTTGGACAAGATTTCCAGGCTCAAAGAGCAACTTAAGGCTATTGACCGCCAAAAGTCCATTCAGCGTAAAAACCGCGGCAAGCTTACTCGTGTGGCACTTGTGGGATATACAAATGCAGGAAAATCCACGCTTATGAACCTGCTAAGCAAGAGTGACGTTTTTGCAGAAAATAAGCTTTTTGCCACATTAGATACCACTGTCAGAAAGGTGATTATAGACAATCTGCCGTTTTTGCTCACAGACACCGTAGGCTTTATCCGCAAACTTCCTACACACCTCGTGGATTCATTCAAGTCAACGCTTGACGAGGTGCGTGAGGCAGATGTGCTGCTCCATGTGGTGGATATTTCTCACCCGCAGTTTGAGGAGCAGATAGAAGTGGTGAACAAGACATTGCAAGAAATATGCAAGGCTACAGATAAACCTATGATAATGGTTTTCAATAAGATAGACGCTTTTTCTTACACTCCTAAAGATGAAGATGACCTCACTCCTAAAAGTCGTGAAAATATTTCGCTTGAGGAGTTCCGCCAGAGTTGGATGTCACGCCTTGCGGACAACTGCGTATTTATTTCCGCCAAAACCGGTAAGAATATCGAGGAACTGAAACGCAAAATCTACGACCGTGCAAAGGAGATACACCTCCAGCGTTTCCCGTACAATGACCTTCTTTTTGAGGATTACACACAGCAAGATTAAGGAATTGCTATGGAATGGAAATACTTGATAAATGACAAGCGTTTCGGGCTTGAGGACTATCACGACAGCAAACCCGGACTTCGCAGTGATTTCCAACGAGATTACGACCGCCTTATTTTCTCCTCTCCTTTCCGCAGATTGCAGAATAAGACGCAAGTGTTCCCGTTGCCGGGCAGCATTTTTGTGCATAACAGACTCACACACAGTTTGGAAGTCTCCAGCTGCGGTCGCTCTATTGCAAACGAGGTGGCTGAAGTGCTATGCAAGAAATACGCTGCTGATGAAGACGTTTGCCATAAACTTTCGCACCTGGGAGAAATCGTAGCAGCTGCCTGCCTTGCACACGACCTTGGAAATCCGCCATTCGGGCATTCCGGTGAAAAAGCCATTTCAACATTCTTCTCCGAGGGCAAAGGGAAAGATATTGAACAGCTACTCACGAAAGAACAGTGGCAGGATTTGATAAAATTTGAAGGTAATGCCAATGCTTTCCGTCTGCTTACGCATCAGTTTCACGGCAGGCGTAAAGGAGGCTTTGCAATGACGTATTCCATGCTTGCCTCAATAGTGAAATATCCTTTTGAATCCTCGCTTGCCACTAAAAACAAATTCGGATTTTTCACTACGGAAAAAGATGATTTTGTAACTATTGCGGAAGATCTCCGATTGAAACGTGTGGAAGATGCCCCGGGACTGAAATATGCACGTCATCCGCTTGTTTATATAGTGGAAGCGGCTGATGATATTTGCTACGAAGTGATGGATATAGAAGATGCACATAAGCTGAAAATCCTTTCCACTCAGGAAGTTATAAACCTTTTTATGGCGTTTTTCGATGGTGAACGGAAGGCAAAAATGGAACAGAATATGGCACGAGTTCAGGATCCGAACGAAAAAATTGCGTATCTCCGTTCCTGTGTTATCGGAAGCCTCGTGAACCATACCGCAAAGGTCTTTGTTGAAAACGAAGAGGCTATTCTTGCAGGTACATTCAAGGGTTGCCTTATAGACCATATTCCGGCACTTGAGTATGCCGGATATTCTGCTTGTGCGGAACTTTCCGTAGCAAAAATATATCAGTCCGGCGAGGTGGTGGATATTGAGATTGCAGGTAACAGCATCATCACGTTCCTCTTGGACAAACTTGTCCACGCCGTGCTGAATCCGGAGTTGAACTATTCTCGCTTGCTCCTTTCTCGTGTACCGGAACAGTATGAAGTACATTCAAATGAATTGTTCTGCAGAATACAAGCCGTGGTGGACCATGTTTCCGCTATGACAGACGTTTATGCCCTTGACTTATACCGCAAACTGAACGGACTGAAACTTCCGGCAGTATAACTAATCCTAAAGAATTATCATGAAACGATTTTTTTCTTATATATTTTCAATGCTAATTGCGGCAACGGTTTTCGCAGCTACATACACTCCGGAAACCGTGCCGAATGTTCATGTGCAAAACAGAACACGTTTTCTCACCAATCCAGACGGCATTATTTCTCCCGATACTCAGGCGGAAATAGATTCCGTTTTCGCCAAAATATGGCGTGAAACATCCGTTGAAGCGGTAGCAGTGGTGGTGGATTCAATCAGCATTGACGACTATGACCTTTTTGCAACGGAACTTTTTCAGCACTGGGGAGTGGGCAAAAGCGATAACGACAACGGAGTGCTTGTCCTTGTGGTGAAAGGAATAAAAAAGGCTGTAATCCGTGTGGGTTACGGTGCTGAAGGAACGTTACCGGATATTGTATGCGGCAGAATACTCCGTGAAGAGATGTTCCCGAGATTCAAGGAAGGCGATTTTGGTGCAGGAGTGTTGAATGGCATAGCAAAAATGGAGCAAGTTCTAACAGACCCAGCCGTGCGTGATGAACTCATGTCCGAAAAGGCAAATGATGCGGATGCAGACAGCGGTTTGACAGACAAAGAAGCTATAATGGCGCTTATCGGTTGGTCGCTGTTCGTGACGTTTATTATGACGATATTTGTGCTGACTTCATATTATTCTTTACGCAAGAAAAAGCGTCAGCTCCGTTATGCACAGTTGCAGTCAAACAATATGTGGACACTTGTGATGACATTTTTCGGCTTCGGACTGCCTGTGATAGCATACGCAATAAATAAATATTTTATGAATAAAGTCCGCAAAGAGCCTGTTATTTGCAGTAATTGCGGAGACGTTATGACCCTTTTGCCTCAAAAAGAGGGGCTCCTTTGTCTCACACCGATTCAAAGTACGGAAAACCATATCGGTGCTGCTGAATACGACGCATGGCAGTGTCCGAAGTGCAAAAAAGTGGAAGTGCTGGAGTACGTTGGCAGTAGAAAATTCGAGCAGTGTCCTTTCTGCGGTGCAAGAGCGGAGTCACATATAGGCGATGAAGTTGTAAGGCAACCGACGTATTTCTCTGAAGGACAGGGAGTTCATAAATACGTTTGCCGTCACTGCGGAAAACTGATGACAATAGCGTTTATGATACCGATTATAGTCCGTCCGCATTCCGGCGGAGGTTTTGGCGGCGGAGGCGGCTTCGGTGGCGGTGGTTTCAGCGGAGGCAGTTTTGGTGGCGGTTCTACCGGTGGCGGTGGAGCGTCAGGCGGTTGGTGACGTTAAAAACTTGCAAAAATTGTTACAAATAAACCGCTTACACCAAAAAAATCACTAATTTTGCAAAAATTCAAGAAAATAATATAATTACAACAAACACTATCAGACAATATGAGAAAAATTTACTTGGCACTCGTAGCACTGATGACAATGTCTGTCAGTCTATCCGCACAGTCTAAGTTAGACCTTGGCTCTCACATGTTTTTGAGAGGAGAAAAAGCTTCACACTCAATGTTAAAATCCGTAAGTACGGGTGACAAACAATCCGTGATTATCAAACTCAATGACGGATATACTACAGATGAACTTGCAGAAGCAGGGATAGAAATTTCCACTGTTGTTGCAGGAAAATACGTTACGGCTTCACTCACTAAAGCACAGATGCTGCAAATGGAAGGCATGTCATCTGTAGCAAATGTTTCTGTATCACGCACAATGAGATTGCTTAACGACCAGGCTCGCCTTGGTGTAAACATTGAAAAAGTACACAGCGGAACAGGCTTGGAACAGCCATATAAAGGCGATGGCGTTTTGACCGGTATTATTGACGGTGGTTTTGACCCGAATCATGCCGCTTTCCTTGATGAATCGCTCACAAAAACAAGGGTTGAGAGATATATGTATATGAGTGTAAATAAATTATCCGGTAAACTTACCATATCTAAGGATGTAACCGGTGATAATATCTCCACAATCACAACAGATGATTCCGGTGAAACACACGCCACTCACACATCTGCTATTATGGCAGGTGCTGCAACAGGAACAAGCACGGATTATCGCGGTATGGCACCAAATGCAGACATCTTTATGTGTGCAGGAGATTTGTCTGATACTATGATTCTTGAAAGTGTAGCGAAAATAAAGGAGCAGGCGGAAAAAGACGGCAAGCCTGTTGTTATCAACATGTCACTTGGAGACAATTATGGTCCTCACGACGGTTCTGACTCTTTCGTTGCCGCACTTAACGAACTTGCAAAGGACGTTCCAATTTGCTTGGCTGCCGGAAATGAAAAGGCTGATGATATAGCACTTAGAAAAACATTTACTGCTACTGATAACACTCTCCGTACTGCTCTTATGCCATTTGATTCAGGCTATCAAGCTATGGGTAATTTTGTTTTCTATGCTGATGACTCTTCAGATTTTGATTTGGAGTTTTCTATCGTAAATAAAAATTCAGGAACGGTATATACTTCTATTCCTCTGACAGGTGGAGATATTACAAGTCCTGTATATCTTTCTTCCGGTACAATGATTGAAACCGGTGATATCACTGATACTTCTTTTACAAACTACTATCCGAACAGCTGCCTCGGTGTATATAAAGTACTGGATACGAACAATAACAGAATGTGTATTATGGTTGCGTGTGAGTTGTACAACAAGAGTTCAATAGTGTCCGTGCTTCCTGTAATCACAATTAAGGGTCAGGCAGGTCAAACTATCCGCGGATATGGAGATGGTTATGATTCATATTTCTACACAGGCGACGGATTTGATACTCCTACAGGTGACGGAACAATAAGCAATATGGCATGCGGTCCTTACACCATTTCCGTTGGTTCATATAATACCAAGAATATCAGTCCTTACACGCAAAACACACTTGGCGATACTTCTTATTATTCTTCATACGGTGAATTGGTTGACGGACGTGTACTTCCTACAATCTGTACCCCTGGTTGTGCACTTGTTTCCGCTATGTCTTACTATTTTGTGAAGGGTTCAAACTATAGTTCTACATATTATCCAAAAACCGCTTCTATTTCAATAAACGGCAAAACTCATTATTACACGCCTTCAGCAGGTACATCTATGGCTTGCCCTGTTGCTACAGGTGTTATTGCTACATGGCTCCAGGCTAATCCGAACCTCACTCCGTCTCAGATTATTGAGGTAGCACAGGAAACTGCCACTGTTCCTGCAAATATGTCAATGGAATGGGGTGGTGCCGGTAAAATGAATGCTTACGCAGGACTTAAAAAAGCACTTGAATTTGCAGGTGTGACTGCGGTGGAAGCTGATGGAAACGAAACTGTTCTCATTAATGAAATCGGTAGCAAGGCTTTTGAAATCTATGCTGTTGATGCAAACGGTTTCAATGTCGCTCTTTACAATTTGGCAGGTCAGGCTGTAGCTACTGCAGTTGCTGAAAGCGACACTGCAAACCTTGACGCAAGCAATGTTCCAGCCGGTGTTTATGTTGTGAAAGCTTCCGGCAAAAACGTGAACTACGTTCAGAAAATCGTAATCCGATAAATTAGTGTTTGAGTCTGCCTTGGCAGGCTCTTACTTCATAGCAATAAAAAAGGCTGCTCGCAAGCAGCCTTTTTTAGTATCTTATACTTTTGCAAATTACATTCCTTTGCCGTGGCAGTTTTTGAATTTCTTGCCGCTACCGCAAGGACAAGGGTCATTACGTCCCACTTTAGGACCAACAACAACCGGAGTTTTAATCTGGTTTGCAGAGCGGTTTGCATTCAGTGCAGCCTGACGCTGAGCATTTTCTCCCGGCACGCTTTCCTTTGAAGTTTGATAGCGAGAATAGTCTGTTTTTCTTTCCGGAAGAGCTTGTTCTACACGAGGCTGACGCAAAGCCGCTTGTTGCTGTTTTTCCTGCATCTCGCGAATCTGCTCTGTTGTAGGCTGCTGAATGTAAATCTGTCCGTGCATCAAAGCACTGATAGCCTTGTTGTTCAGCTGGTTCAGCATACCTTCAAAGAGGTGGAAAGATTCAATCTTGTAAATTACGAGCGGGTCTTTTTGTTCGTAAGAAGCATTCTGAACAGACTGGCGGAGTTGGTCAAGTTCGCGGAGGTGCTCTTTCCAGAGTTCATCAATAGAGTGGAGCAAGAGGAGCTTGTGCCATTCTTTGACAATAGAGCGACCTTCCGTCTTGTATGCTTCAGTGATATCCACCACAATGTTGAAAATTCGTTTGCCGTCTGTGATAGGAACTCGGATTTTGCCTGTAGCACCGCGGTTTTCCACCCAGTCTTTAAGTACCGGCATAGCGATTTCGCAGATTTTGTTGTTTCTTCTTTCACGAATCTCTATTGCGGCATCAAGGATAGCGTTGAGACGTTCTTCTGCAGACATTCTCGGGAATTCCTCTTCCGTGAATGGCAGTGTGATAGTGAGCGTTCTCATAAGTTCTTCCTCGAGTGTTTGATAGTCAAACGGCTGGTCGTAAGTTTTTACAGCATTTTCTATCAAGTCATAGAGCATATTGTGGAGGTCTATTTCAAAGCGTTCGCCCATGATAGCGTGGCGGCGGCGAGAATAGATGTAAGTACGCTGTTTGTTCATCACGTCGTCGTATTCCAGAAGGCGTTTACGGATACCGAAGTTGTTTTCTTCCACGCGTTTTTGTGCGTTTTCAATAGCCTTGGTAACCATTCCGGCTTCAATACGTTCACCATCTTCAAGTCCGAGACGGTCCAGCATCTTCATCACGCTGTCTGTAGCAAAAAGACGCATAAGTTGGTCTTCAAAAGACACATAGAATACGGAAGAACCCGGGTCACCTTGACGTCCGGAACGTCCGCGGAGCTGACGATCCACTCGGCGTGATTCATGGCGTTCCGTACCTATAATGGCAAGACCGCCTATACCTTCTTTTGTGCTTTTTTCAATTATTTCCGGGTCGTGAATATCTTTAACTTCCTGAGGAAGCTTGATGTCCGTACCGCGACCTGCCATGTTTGTGGCTATTGTCACGGCTCCCGGGCGTCCTGCGAGTTTCACGATTTCCGCTTCTTTCTGGTGAAGTTTTGCGTTGAGTACCTGGTGGTCGATGTGGTTCAATTTGAGCATACGGCTCAAGAGTTCGGAGATTTCCACAGATGTGGTACCCACAAGCACCGGACGACCAATTTCGTGAAGACGTTTTATTTCGTCGATTACGGCATTGTATTTTTCACGTTTGGTCTTATAGACGCGGTCGTTCATGTCTATACGACGAACAGGGCGGTTTGTCGGGATTGTAACAACGTCAAGTTTGTAGATATCCCAAAATTCTCCTGCTTCCGTTTCTGCAGTACCGGTCATACCTGCAAGTTTATGGTACATGCGGAAGTAGTTCTGTAGTGTGATTGTAGCAAATGTCTGCGTTGCAGCCTCAACTTTCACGCCTTCTTTTGCTTCTATAGCCTGGTGCAAACCGTCGCTGTAGCGGCGACCTTCCATAATACGTCCTGTCTGCTCGTCAACGATTTTGATTTTTCCGTCGTCGATAACGTATTCCACGTCTTTCTCAAAGAGAGTGTATGCTTTGAGAAGCTGAGTTACGGTGTGAACGCGTTCAGACTTGATGGCATAGTTCTGCATGGCATCGTCTTTTCTCTGCTGGCGTTCTTCCGGGTCGCTGATAGTTTCAATTTCCGAGAGTTCTGCAGCGATGTCCGGCAGCACGAAGAATTTCGGGTCGGTGGAAGAGCCTGTAAGCACGTCAATACCTTTGTCTGTAAGTTCCACGCTGCGGTTTTTCTCGTCTATCACAAAGTAGAGAGGGTCTGTGATAAACGGCATTTCGCGTGAATTGTCTTGCAGATAGTATGCTTCCGTTTCAAGCATGAGGTTTTTCATACCTTCCTGGCTCAGGAACTTGATGAGTGCACTGTTTTTAGGGAGACCTTTGAATGCACGGAAAAGGAGGATTGCTCCTTCTTTCACTTGTTCTTTATCGCCGGAAGAAATCTTTGTTTTAGCTTCGGAGAGGATTTGTGTCACGAGTTTACGCTGTGCTTCCACCACGCGTTTCACATTTTCCTTGTATTGGTCAAAAAGTTGGTCATCACCTTTTGCCACAGGTCCGGAAATGATAAGCGGTGTACGGGCATCGTCAATAAGCACGGAGTCAACCTCATCGACAATAGCATAGTATGGTTTGCGTTGCACCATATCGTCTGCTTTCATTGCCATATTATCGCGGAGGTAGTCGAAACCGAATTCATTGTTTGTACCGAAAGTGATGTCGCAGTTGTAAGCGGCACGGCGTTCCAAAGTATTTGGTTCGTGCTTGTCTATGCAATCCACAGTTGCACCATGGAACATATAGAGCGGTCCCATCCATTCGGAGTCACGTTTTGCAAGGTAGTCGTTCACGGTTACTACGTGTACGCCTCTGCCGGAAAGTGAACGGAGGAAAACGGGGAGGGTAGCCACAAGGGTTTTACCTTCACCGGTAGCCATTTCGGCAATTTTGCCTTGGTGGAGTACGATACCGCCAATGAGCTGAACATTGTAGTGTACCATATCCCACTTGATTTCGTTGCCGCCTGCAACCCAATGGTTTTTCCAGAGAGCTTTGTCGCCTTCAATGGAAACGAAATCTCTGCCTTGTGCTGCGAGAAGGCGGTCGTAGTCTGTAGCAGTTACTTCTATTGTCTCATTAGCTGCAAAACGGCGAGCGGTTTCGCGAATTACGGCAAAAACGAGTGGAAGATAGTAGTCCAACTTTGCATCTATGGTATCTATGATATCTTTTTCAAGGTTATCTATTTTGTCCCATAGCGGCTGTCGTTTTGACGGTTCTGTCAGCTCCACTTCTTCTTTTATGCGAGCCACTTCCTCTTGGTCTTGGAGGATAGAAGCACTGATATCTTCTCTTATTTGAGAAATTTTGTCTCGGAGTTCATCATTGCTGATGTTTGACAAGTCTTTTTCAGCTTCAAGGATTTTGTCGAGAATAGGCTGAATTTCTTTGAGGTCTTTCTCGGACTTGTTGCCGAAAATCTTGCTTAAAAAACTTAAGAATGACATATATTGTAAAAGTATTTTTTTTGTTATCGGATTAGTGTTTGCTTATTTTGAAATTTATTCTCAGTGGTGATTGTGTAGCCGCATTGGGAGAACGTATTCTGAGAATTGAAGCGATAGTGGGAGCTATCGCACGCGGGTCAACGGGTGCCGTAATTACCTGAGCATCAATACCCGGAGCAAAAATAAATGCCGGAGCCACAGGTGCCGTCTGCCGTTGTATTTTAGGGTATTCGTTTGTGTCCGGTGCCACAGTGCCGTCATCTACAATATCCCAACCCGGGAAAGTGGAGATGTAAATGTCTGCGGCATAGTCTTGATTTATATTTCTGCGGGGTGGAGTGGCGGTTTCGCCTATTCGTTCCGCAATAATGTCGTCTATAGATTGTGCTTCCGCTATTCCTGCCATACGGTTCAGGAATTTTGCTGCCTCGCTGCGGATTTCAGTGATATTTACGTCACGCTGCTTAATCAGGTCTTGGTTCAGGAAGAAACTGTTGTTATCGTAGCCGATAACCCATTCGCCATTGCCGTAAACTGCTATGAGATACATATTTAGCAGCGAAATGGCTTTGCGAGGAGAAAATTCTCCGGAAGGGGTATCCCATTCGTTTTCCTTGCTTCTGCGGCGAGTGATATTTGAAGGCAACCCGGTGATGACAATCATAGTCTTGTCCATTCCGGGGCCGTTTTTGTCGATAGCCTCTATGAGCGTTTTTATTTCACGGTCAAAGCGTATGTAGCTGTCCATCTGCTCCATACGTATGTCGTGGTCTTCGCTGTAAATATATGGGGTGACGGTGTAGCTGATATTGAGCATATCAATGTTTTCGCCTTTTCCCATACTGAGCGACTTGATGTAGTCGCTTGCAATAGAGGTTATTTCCGTATTTACGAGCGGAGTGTTTTTGTATCGCTTAATCCTTTGAGGGTCAGTCCTATAAAAGGTGTGACGGAAGGAATATAGTTTCTTGTAAGTTGGTAAGTCCGGGTATTCTTCCGGTTTGAGGTATGATTTCCATGCCATAGTGTCAAGCCGCAAGTCCAGTGGCTGGAGGCGGTTGCGAGACTGTATGGTGTATGGAGCATCTTTGTAGTAAGTGGTTGTAGCCCAGTTTCCTGTAGCGTTGTTAATCCAGAAGGCACTGTTGCCTTTGTGTCCTGCCATCACAATAGCCTGTGCAGCATTTGGTGATATGGAATAGACGTGGCTCAGCCCTTGTGAAGCTGTTCGCAGCTCATCGCCGATAGTGGAAACACGCAGGTTTGCCGGGGAGTATGTTTCGTTTGTGAAATTGCCTATCGTGGCAGGGTCTAAAAAGAAGGAGATGCTTCTTCTGGTGGCTCTGTCATATACTTCTGCTGAGGCTACACCGTTCATTGCCGGAGCCGCTCCGGTGTGAATGATAGCTGTCGCTGCAGCAGGGTCTATCACGGAACCGTAGTTCACATCTGTGATAGTGACGCCTTCACGCATTATTCGGAGCATACCGCCATCCGTGAATTTGTCTTGGAGCAGATTTATATAGTCAAGTGAAAGACCGTCAACAACGATATTCACCACAAGTGCCGGGCGACTTGCCGGCTGTGCGGAAAGGCTCATGGTAGCCACTGTGGCTATAATGAGTCCTGCTATATTTGTTGTCAATCTTTTCTTGTTTGCCATTTGGCGATATATAAGTATGAACAGTTGCGAAGCAGTACCATAAACACCAGCGGATAAAATGCCGTATTGATAGTTTGAACTCCTGCTGCAACTATTGCGAGATAACTGATTAATGCTACAAAGTTAATGATTATGGCTGAAATAGACAATACCTTTGCCTTTTTTATCCATATAGTTACGGGAATTATAAGGCTCAGCGGGTTTAGCCAAAGGAAATTGTAGTTTGGTGATGTGGCTTCGTGGGTGGAAATGAAGATGAGAAACGCCAGAAGCAAAGTTTGCACTGCAATGTGCACGTAAAGCACGGTGTCAAAAATTCTGCATACTTTTTTCCGCTTTATGTCCCAAACTGTAAACGCCAGTGTGATGCCAAACAGCAACCACGCAATAAAAATCGGGGTTAAAAACAGCGGTGTAGGGTCTGCTGTGATGTCTGCCTGCGGGTTGCCGTGGACTATTGTTTCGCCGCATAGCGGAAATGTTTGTCCACCAAGGGAATAAGTGCTTGTCGGCAGCATTTCTGTGAGCAGTACGGGTGCAAAAGTTTTTTCTCTCGGGCTTATTTTATAGTCTATTCCTGGACCGAGTGCAAGGTCTATGCCAAATTGCTGCCAGGGATATTTTTTGTGGTATTCCGCCATCACTTCACGGAAAGTGGTGAGTTCCGGTCGGGCATTTTCGTAGTGTATCCGTGTGCCTAAAGCCTGCTCGATAATCTGCATAGGGCGAGTGGAGCAGTTGTCTTTCACATAGTTGTAGCGATAGACACTGTTTTCCGGCAAAAGGTTGATATTCAATAGATAAGCAATGTTTTGACATACGCTTTGCGGCACGTTTATCGGAAATTCAAACACTGTTCGTCCTTCGTAGCAGTATTCGCCGAGAAATCTTTCCGTGTCTATCATACCGCAGAAATATTCCGTTTCTCCTTTGAGAAAGCGGTAAACGAAATTTGGCGAATTGAAGTCAAACATACCCCAGCTTATGGTGTAGTCGCATTTGCCGTCAACTTTTATTCGCATTGCCGCATGACCCTCAAGTTCGTATATTTCACGCCCCTGTGCGGTGCAAAAAATGGAAACGTAAATGCTATCGTTTGCAGATGCTATAATACTGCAAAATATGGTGAATATGAGTAGTAATTTCTTCAATTTACTGTCGTAGTTCTGTTATTTTATGCAAAGTTACGATATTTTCTGCAATAATCGGTTAAAACCGTGCAAATTAGAGCATAAAAAAAACCGCCGTTGGAAAAGTTCCGCAGGCGGTTTGTTCTGTTTTCGAGTAGCTATTCTTCGCTAACTCTTGTCTTGGTTTTTGATTTAGATTTAGAGGCTGAAGAGTTCATATCTTTTTCCTCTTTGAGGTCAACCTCGTTTTTGTCTTTGTCTATTACTCTGTATTGCAGGTAAGCGAGCGACTGGTCCGGAATGATTTTGAATCCGCCGCCAATGTTGAATTTCCACTTTGCGTAAAGTGAAATAAGTCCTTTTTTCAGGTAGGCATCAACGAATGGGTGAACATACACCTTGAAATTCTTCATTTTCAAGTCTTTCACCATATACTCTATTTTCTCTTCAAGAGTTTCCGTGAAGAGCAGAGACGGCTGTACTATTCCTCTTCCGAAGCATGACGGACATTCTTCCGTAGTTACTAAGTCCAAAGCGGGACGCACACGCTGGCGAGTTATCTGCATCAGTCCGAATTTGCTCAGAGGCAGGATGTTATGTCTTGCACGGTCGTTTGCCATCACTTCTTTCATGTGGTCGTAAAGAGCCTGGCGGTGTTCCGCCTTGTTCATGTCTATAAAGTCCACAACTATGATGCCGCCCATATCGCGGAGCCTTAATTGACGTGCGATTTCGTCTGCAGCTCGGATGTTTACTTCAAGGGCATTGCTTTCCTGGTCGTTTGTGGCTTTTGCACGGTTGCCGGAGTTTACGTCTATCACGTGAAGTGCTTCCGTGTGTTCAATGATAATGTATGCTCCGGACTTGAAAGATACTGTTTTGCCGAAAGACGATTTAATTTGCCTTGTGATGTTGAAATGGTCAAAAATCGGTTGGTCATCGGCATAGATGTTTACTATTTCTTTTCTTTCCGGTGCAATGAGAGTGACGTACTTGAGTATTTGCTCGTAAATTTCGGCATCGTTTACGTGGATACTCTCAAAAGTAGGACTGAAGATGTCGCGTAGCACGCCCACAATTCTGCTTTCTTCTTCAAAGATGAGTGAAGGGATTTCTGCGTGCTGTGCTTTTTCAATGGTTTTTTCCCAACATTCCACAAGTGTTTGCAGTTCATTGTTCAGCTCTGCCACTTTTTTGCCTTCTGCGGAGGTGCGAATAATCACACCAAAGTTTTTTGGCTTTATGGAACCCACGAGTTGTTTCAATCGGAGTTTTTCCTCTGTGGATTTAATTTTTTGTGAAATGGAAATTTTGTCGCAGAAAGGGATAAGCACAAGGTAGCGCCCTGTGAATGAGATTTCTGTTGTAAGTCTTGGACCTTTAGAGGAAATAGGCTCTTTCACAATCTGAACCAGGAGTTCCTGTCCTGCTGTGAGAATGTCTGAAACGGAGCCGTGTTTGTCTATTTCCGCTTTAAGGTTAATTTTGGAAATGTTTGGGATTTTTTTCTTGTCGGAGAGGAGTTGTTTTACGAAATCAGCACAAGTGCTAAATCGAGAACCAAGGTCTAAGTAGTGAAGAAAAGCGTCTTTCTCGTAGCCTACATTTACGAATGCCGCATTCAGTCCGGGCATAAGTTTTTTCACCTTAGCCAGGTAAATGTCGCCCACGGCGTATGCCAGTGCACGGGATTCTTTTTGTAGCGAAACGAGTCGAGAGTCCTCCAGGAGTGCTATAGACACTTCCGTGGGCTGCACATCTACAATAAGTTCGCTTTTCATTAATTAATTGTGTAAGTATGAAATTAAAAGTGATATAAATAAAAACTACAAAGAACAAACTTTAAGCGATAGATAGTGTTTTTGTTTATTTCACCCCGCAAAAAAGTTTGTTCTTGTATAGCATAATTGTCAAATGAAGAATATTGACATATTATTTCTTCTTATGACGATTCTTTCTTAAACGTTTTTTACGTTTGTGAGTAGCCATCTTGTGGCCTTTTCTTTTCTTTCCGCTTGGCATTTTTAGAAAAATTTAAGAGGATTAATAAATTTGTTTCTTGTTTTGTCTTTTCCCGTTTTTTTGGTGCATCATCCTTTTGCGGCTTGCATCATCGGGAAAGGGCGGTGTGTTTATATTTACTATTATTTTACCTCGCTCTTGAAAGCTTCAGATGGCTTGAATGCCGGAATGTTGTGAGCAGGAATAATGATAGTGGTCTTTTTAGAGATGTTACGTGCAGTTTTTTCTGAACGTTTTTTGAGGATGAAGCTACCGAATCCGCGGAGGTAAACGTTTTCGCCTTTAGAAAGAGAATCTTTCACTACGTCCATAAACGCTTCAACAGATTTGAGAACAACTTCTCTTGGAAGTCCTTTAGATTTTGCAATTTCGTTAACAATATCAGCTTTTGTCATTTTAGTATATCTTTATAGATGTTAGTAATAAATTTCTTGTTGTTGCACAAAATATCAGGGCTTTTTTCAAGCCTTATTGTTTTGCAAGTGCAAATATCGGAATTTTTTTTTAATAATCTGCAATATATCAGCACTTTTTTTGATTTTATTCACCTTTTTGACACATTTTTTTCTTTTTGCTCCAAAAATTGGCAAGGTCATATACGACCTAGCCAATTTTTGTGTGGGTGATGATTCCATACCCCACCTAGCCGCAAAAAAAAACTTTTGCGGCAAGATGAGGTTAACAAATTGCCGCAAGCTCTCCGAGCTAGCATTCCGGCGAAAATTCTTTTATGCTTTTATTTCAATATTTTGAGGTAGGAATCGGAGTTTTCTATTGTTTCAAGTGCTTTGCGGAAAACGGGGTTCAGAGGATTGACAATGCGGAAATATGCTGTCATTTCAAAAAGGTCTCTGGCAATAAGTCCTTTAGAGATGGTGCTGATTGCTTCTTTGCTCTTCACAAAGTCTTCATCTACGTACTCCACACCTTCCTGCTGACCGAGTTCCACTATAGAGCGGAGCAGCTCGTCTGTCATTGCAAAGTTTGCTGTAAACTCTTCATCTGTTTTATATTGCTTTTTCAGTTCGTCGCGGTGATTGTCCACGTATGTTATTGCAAACTTGTTTATCACGCCTTTAGCCACGAGATTGCGGTAATACTTGGAGTAGGCGGTAGTGTCTATAGGCACGAAAATGTCCGGCATGATTCCTCCACCGCCATACACGAGACGATGTTTGTTCAGCGTATAGGCTTTCAGAGATTCGTCAAAGTGAATACTGTCTGCGGAAGAAAATTCACCTGCTTCGTATCTGTGGAGCATGTCTTCACCGTACTCTTCAGTTTCGCCGAGGGTGTATGGCTTTTGGATTAGGCGACCGGAAGGTGTGTAGTAGCGAGAAACGGTGAGGCGTATCATAGAACCGTCCGGGAACGGGAACGGACGTTGCACAAGTCCTTTGCCGAATGTGCGGCGTCCCACAATCACACCGCGGTCATGATCCTGGATAGCACCGGAGAGGATTTCTGAAGCGGATGCGGAGTATTGGTTTACCATCACCACCACTTTTCCTTCACGGAATATTCCCTTTGTTTCAACCGGGAAATCCACGGATTCGCCTGTGCGATTCGCTTTTGTGGAAACTACTATATCTCCCGGGTTGAGAAATTCGCTCGCAAGTTCCACTGCAGCACCGAGGTAGCCGCCGCCATTGTCCTCAAGGTCTATAATCAGGTTTTTCATGCCTTTCTTTTTGAGAGAAAGGAGAGCCTCGCGAAATTCTTTGCCCGTGCTTTCTGCAAAACGAGCCACTTTGATGAAGCCTGTTTCCGCATTTATCATGTATGTGGCATCAATGCTGTAAATTGGAATGTCGTCACGAGTGATACGGAACACTATGGGTTGATTTTCGCCTTTGCGATCCACGGTCACGTCTATTTCCGTGCCTTTTGGTCCGCGGAGAATACTCATTACGGAGGAGTTTTTTCTTTTCACACCGGAAATAATGGAGTCTCCGGCAGCTATTATCCTGTCACCTGCAAGAAGTCCCACTCTTTCCGACGGACCGCCGGCAATGGTTTGAATAACGTAAAGTGTATCGTTCAGCATCTGGAATTGAATACCTATACCGCTGAAATTGCCTTGTAGCGGAGTGGTGAGTTCTTTTGTTTCCTCCTTATTGGAATATAGTGAGTGCGGATCCAGAGTTTTGAGCATGGCAATGATGGCTTGTTCCACCATTTTGTCCTCGTTTATGGTATCTACATAGAAATTTTCTATGATTTTTTGTGCCATCACGAGTTTGCGTACATAGTCGTCGTTTTGAGCAATAGAGAGGAGTGGAAAAAGCAAGCATATTGCTGCTAAAAATAATTTTTTCATCACGTATTCTTGTTTTTTACGTTTGTAACTATTGGAAAATAGAATAATCTTTTTTGTCAGGGTTTGAAATCCGATGTATCGTAGCCGTAGTGCTCAAGTTCGCGGACAATGGAGGAACTTATTGCGGAATGTTCCGGTAATGTGAACAGTATCACGGTTTCAATTCCGGCAATACGCCTGTTTATGTCCGCTATATGCTGCTCATACTCGAAATCCGCCACGCAACGGATGCCACGGAGAATGTATTTGGCACCATGAACCTTGCAGGCATCTACGGTCAGCCCGTGGTATGATATGACTTCCGCTCCGGGAATGTCTTTTACGGCTTTGCGTATTTGCTCTATTCGCTGTTCTTCCGTTTGCTGCGATGTTTTCTTGTCGTTTATGCCTATAGCAATAATTATTTTGTCAAACAGGGATGCCGCTCTTTGCACGATAGAGAGATGTCCCACCGTGAAAGGATCAAAACTGCCGGGAAAAAGAGCTATGCGTTGTTCCATTATATATAAATATGTATTACTGCACTGTCAAGACGTGCGTTATTGCATTATTTGAGTATCGTCTTCTATAACAAGGTTGTCTATGATAAAGTTTTGACGCTCCGTAGTGTTCTTGCCCATGTAAAATTCCAAAAGGCGAGGCACACCGTCGTCTTTGCGGAGTGTCACTTTGTCTGCTCGCATATCTTGACCGATAAAACCGCGGAACTCTTCCGGGGAAATCTCGCCAAGTCCTTTGAATCGTGTGATTTCCGCGTTTTGTCCGAGTTTTTGGATGGCACTTATTCGCTCTTCATCTGAGTAACAATAGTATGTTTCGTCCTGTACTTCTCCTTTTTTCTTGCAGGAAGAGCGTTTGGACGTTTTCTTGTTTCTCACGCGGAATAGGGGCGTTTGCAACACATAGACGTGTCCTGTCTTTACGAGTTCCGGACAGAATTGGAGGAAATACGTCAGCAAGAGCAGGCGGATGTGCATGCCGTCAACATCGGCATCCGTTGCTATGATGACGTTGTTGTAACGCAGGTCGTCAAGCGATTCCTCTATATTCAGGGCTGCACGCAAGAGTGCAAATTCATCGTTTTTATATACCTCCGCAAGCGGCATGCCATACGTATTCAGCGGCTTTCCACGCAGAGAGAATACTGCTTGCGTTTCCACATCGCGTATTTTGGTGATACTTCCTGCTGCGGAGTCACCCTCCGTGATAAAAATAGAGGAAGCAAGTTTCTTTTCCGGGTCGCCTTTAAGGTCTGAAAGGTGAATACGGCAGTCGTAGAGCTTTTTATTGTGGATAGCGAGTTTCTTGGTGCGTTCTTTGGCTTGCTTTGTGATGCCCGCCATAGCCTTTCTGTCACGTTCGCTTTCCTGGATATGCTTGAGCATAATATCTGCAGAATCCAGGTTTTTATGCAGATAGTTGTCCAGCTCTTTTTTTATGAAATCGCCTATAAACTTGGCTACTGTAGGTCCGTCTTTGCCCACGTCCCTGCTACCGAGTTTGGTCTTTGTTTGTGATTCAAACACCGGTTCTTCCACTTTTATTGAAACGGCTGCAATCATACCGTTTCGTATGTCGGAATATTCAAAAGGTTTGCCAAAGTAGTCTTTTATAGTTCTGGAAACGGCTTCCTTGAAGGCAGTGAGGTGAGTACCGCCCTGCGTGGTGTATTGCCCGTTTACAAAAGAATAGTATTCCTCGCCATACTGTTTTGCGTGGCATATAGCCACCTCGATATCGTATCCGCTGAGGTGAATAGGGGGATAGATAGGGTTGTTTGTCATATTTTCACGCAGCAAATCCAGAAGTCCGTTTTTGGAATAGAGCCTTTTGCCGTTGAAAATTATAGTAAGTCCGGTGTTGAGGAATGTATAGTTTTTGAGGAGGGGAACGATGTGTTCCTCCAGATATTTGTAATCGCGGAATATGGAAGCATCCGGAGTAAATGAAACGAATGTGCCGTTTTGCTCTTCAGTGGCTGTTATTTCGTGTTCCGTTACTATTTCTCCTTTGGAAAATTCCACTTTTTTCATTTCTCCGTCACGGTGACTGGCAATGACGAAAGATGTGGAAAGAGCATTTACAGCCTTGATACCCACGCCGTTAAGACCTACGGATTTCTTGAATGCCTTGGAGTCGTATTTGCCACCGGTATTCATCTTTGCAGCCACATCTACCACTTTTCCCAGAGGCACACCGCGACCGAAGTCACGAACGGATACGGATGTTTCCGTCACGTTCACCACTATCTGTTTGCCGTAGCCCATCATATATTCATCAATGGAGTTATCCAAAACTTCTTTCAGGAGAACGTAAATACCGTCGTCGCTATTTGTTCCGTCGCCGAGTTTGCCTATGTACATACCGGGGCGTCTGCGGATATGTTCCTTCCAGTCCAGGGTTTGGATATCATTTTCGCTATAGTCTGTAAGTTGCTGTGCTGCAACATTTTCGTTGTCAAAGATGTCTTCTGCCATAGTGGTGTTTTATGCGGGTATTATTTTCAAACTACAAATTTACGAATTTTTTATTAAATAATGTGTATGACCCGGAAATTTTTGACTATGAAATTTTTCCGTGATTTTTTTAAGAAAAAATTTTGTCAATTCAAAAATGCATTATAAATTTGCAACCGAAAACAAAGAAAACGTATAAAATTGTAAACAATGAAACTTTACTACACATCACAAGCATGTTGTTGCTGTTGTTCCGAATCAGTCCCATTGGCTCGGCACAATACTTGTGTGTAGTATATAACCCATAATAGTTTGTACACATAGTTTAATTCAGCCCTGCCATTATTGGTAGGGTTTTTTCGTATATACATATCAATTTATTATAAACTCAAAAAATTTTAAAGTTATGATTTACTCATCTATCACAGAACTTATCGGACGTACTCCTCTCGTGGAAATTTCCGGTTTTGAAGGTCAAAAAGCAAGAATCGCCGTTAAGGTGGAAGCATTTAATCCCGGCGGTAGTGTTAAGGACCGTATTGCATTGGCTATGATTGAAGATGCTGAGCAGCAAGGCATACTCAAACCGGGAGCAACAATTATCGAGCCTACCAGCGGTAACACAGGTGTCGGTCTTGCATGGGTAGGCGTGGCTAAAGGCTACAAAACCATTCTCACAATGCCGGATACTATGAGTGTTGAACGTCGCAACCTCCTTAAGGCTTATGGTGCGGAACTCGTGCTCACTCCCGGTGCTGAAGGTATGAAAGGTGCTATCGCCAAGGCTGAAGAATTGCGTAATTCCATTCCGGGAGCAGTGATTTTGGGTCAGTTTGTGAATCCGGCAAACCCTGCAATTCACGAAAGAACTACTGGCGAAGAAATCTGGGCAGACACAGAAGGCAAAGTGGATATCTTTGTGGCAGGTGTAGGAACCGGTGGTACTGTAAGTGGAACGGGTAAAGCGCTTAAAAAACACAATCCTGCGGTTAAAGTAGTAGCAGTAGAACCTGCAACTTCCGCAGTGCTCAGTACGGGTGTGGCAGGTAAACATAAAATTCAAGGTATCGGTGCAGGTTTCGTGCCAAAAACGTACAATGCAGGAGTTGTAGATGAAATTCTCACCAGAACAGACGACCAGGCATTTGAAGGAGCAAGAGCACTTGCACGCACTCGCGGCATACTTGTGGGAATATCTTCCGGAGCATCTTTCTCTGCCGCACTTGATTTGGCTCGCAAAGAAGAAAATGCAGGTAAACTTATCGTGGCACTTCTGCCGGATACAGGTGAAAGATATTTGTCAACTGCTCTTTTTGAAAAGGAATGAAAGCACCATCCGTACTTCAGCTTAAAAGGCTGATGGAACTTGTAGGCTATGTGATTTTTCCGGACTATAGCGATGTTCCATCATGGACAAAGGGTGAGGAGGCTATCCGTGCCATTCTTGCGGAGCAACTCGCCGCTATGGGAGAAAATATTGACAGTGAGAAAGTTGCCGATGATTTTGTGGCAGCCTTGCCGGAAATTTCTCGTCTTCTGCACACAGATGCAGATGCCGTGATGCACAACGACCCTGCGGTGAAAAGTATGCAAGAGGTAATTTTGTGTTATCCCGTTGTAAAGGTGATGATACATTACCGTGCTGCACATCAGCTTCACCTGCAGGGTGTGCCTATTATTCCGCGTGTGATTACGGAGATGGCACATTCAGCTACGGGTATTGATATTCATCCGGCAGCGAAAATCGGAGAATATTTCAGCATTGACCACGGAACGGGTGTGGTGATTGGTGCCACGAGTATAATAGGCAACCATGTGATGCTGTATCAAGGTGTTACGCTTGGCGCAAAAAATTTCTCGTACGACAGCAATGGTGTGCCTATTGACAAACCTCGTCATCCGATTTTGGAAGATTATGTGACGGTGTATTCAAACACGTCTATTCTCGGGCGTGTGAGGATAGGGCATCACACTGTTGTTGGTGGTAACGTATGGCTCACACATGATGTTCCCGCTCATTCTCGTGTTCTGCAAAGTCGGGCTATAGAAGAACCTGATTTTCAAGATGGTGCCGGTATTTAAGTAATGCATAATTCTAATGCGTAATTGATAATTTCCGGCAGATTGTAGAGCTATGGTATCCTAGATGAATCTGCGGAGCAAACCGGGATAACGTCAAGATGCAAGCTCGGTGGAGCTTGCGGCAATCTTTTAACCCCGCCTTGCCGCTTGCGGCTAGGTGGGGTAAGTATCAGATATACCGTCAAAATGAGCAAAGTCGTATAGATTTTGCTCATTTTGCAAAACCGCTAAGTCGTATAGACTTCGCAGCGGAAAGTGTAGAGATTATTTTTGCCTGAATTCAAGATTTTATGGAATTTGCAAAGAAAAGATAATTTTTTTACAAAAAACT
>JBJECR010000140.1:0-6180 GCA_051871275.1 Muribaculaceae bacterium
CTAAACCATTGTAAACCAATGCTTTAAGCCCTACAAGTGTCAAACTCGGAAAATTGCCAAGAAAATCAGAAGTTGTTGCATAAAAACGAGTAAAATTTGTACCTTTGTTGCAAAAAAGCAATGACAAAGAAGGGGCTGATACTTGAGGGCGGTGCGATGCGAGGACTTTTCACCGCCGGCATTTTGGACGTGATGATGGAAAACGAATTGCGTCAGGACGGCATTGTGGGTGTATCTGCAGGAGCTTGCTTCGGGTGCAACGTCAAGTCACATCAAGCAGGCCGTGCCATTCGTTACAACAAACGTTTTGCCCGCGACAGCAGATACTGCTCACTCTCATCACTCCTCAAATCCGGTGACATTTTTAATGCTGAATTTGCATACCATACTGTCCCTACCCTTTACGACCCCTTTGACAATGAAACCTTTGAGGCTGACCCGATGGAATTTCACCTCGTCTGCACAGACGTCCTCACTGGAAAAGCCGTCTATAAAAACTGCAAACAAGGTGGACACATTTTTTTTGATTGGGTAAGAGCATCTGCCTCTATGCCCGTTGTCTCAAACGTTGTGGAAATAGACGGATACAAACTTCTTGACGGTGGCATGGCAGACTCTATCCCTCTGCAATACTTTGAAAATCAAGGTTATAATAAAAACGTGGTAATTCTCACTCAGCCGGAAGGATACGTAAAAAAAGCATCAAAGGCAATGCCACTCATACGCTTGGCTATGCGTAAATATCCGGCAGTGGTGGAGGCTATGAAAAACCGCCATATTATGTACAATAATCAGCTCAAATACGTCAAAGAAGCTGAAAACTGCGGTGAAATCCTCGTTATCCGTCCCGAAAAACCTATACCAATCGGTCATATCTGCCACAATCCGGAGCAAATGCAAACCGCCTACGATATGGGACGAGAGCACGGAGAAAAATACCTTGAAAAAATTCGCAATTTCTGGAAATAAACAGTTACTTGGCGGGCTTCGTGAACCTCCGGCACGGTCATCTTGCCGAGCATAGCTTAGATGGCTAATTGTGGCACAACAGCCTCGCATGAGCTATTGCACTCCAGCAGTGTCTGCCGTTCGGTTTCAAGATACACTATGTGTTTATTCCAAGCATTGAGAATCAGTCAGGAAGTTATAGATGCCTATTCTGTAAATGCCTTCATTGTTGTAAAATCCGCGCATATAGTCACCCGAGATGATGACTTTGCGGAATCCATCGCCAATGTGCTTAAAGGGACGAAGTTCTTGTGCGGTCTTGGCTTCATCCGGTAGCATATAAGCCGATTGGATATAGATACGTTGCGAACCGCGGTTCACTACATAATCTACCTCCAAAACCTTACGAGCCGTCTTACCCAACTCGTTTTTTTCGAAGGTCTCTACCCTTCCTACATCCACCGAATAACCTCGCCCACATAGTTCATTGTAGAGCACATTCTCCATCAAGTGACTGAACTCCACCTGACGAAACCCTAAAATAGCATTTCTCACGCCGGAATCCTCAAAGTAGTATTTGCTGTCAGCACCTATGTACTTACGTCCTTTGATATCATATCGCAATGCCTCACTCACCAAGAAAGCGTCTTTCAGATGTTCGATATACTTCGCTATCGTGTTAGCTGATATCTTAATCTTAGCCTCAGACATAAATGTATTAGCTATCTTTGTCGGGTTAACAGCAGCTCCCATTGATGAAGCCAGTACACGGAAGACCACTTCCAATCCTTCTACGTTTTGCAAGTGATTGCGTTCGATTATATCTTTGAGATATATCGTACGATACACATTCATAAGATAGGCCTCTTTCTCTTCGGGCGTTTCCAGCATCGCTACTGCCGGCAGACCGCCATAGGTGTAATAATCAAATAAAGCCGGTCCTTTTTCGCCCCCTACGCCTTCATAGTACTCTGCAAAGCTCAATGGCCGCACGCGGATTTCCCATCCTCGTCCACGGAATTCTGTCACTACATCCTTGCTTAAAAATTTTGAATTACTACCCGACACATAGGTTTGAACATTCTTTTTGTGGGTCATACTGAGCAGCACACCCACAAAATCATCCACCAATTGAACCTCATCGAGAATCACATAAACAGTTTGTCCGTCATCGATAATATGGTTGTCAATATATGCTAAGAGTTTATCGGGGTCACGTAACGCTTTGTTGTGATTATCATCCATCGCCAACCCGATAATATGATTTTCTGCCACGCCTTGTGCCAACAAGTAGTTATAGAAGATTTGAAACAACAAGTAAGACTTGCCACATCTACGCACACCAGTAACGATTTTAATCATATCATTGCTGCTGGCACTAATAAGCTTTTTCAGATACAAATCGCGATTAAACACCATGACATCAGAGCTTTTTTGTGTGTTTCCACACTTTTACGCTGTAAAATTACAGATATTTTCTAAATTACGCAAGTAATTTACAAAAATAATCTCTATGCTCCGGAGTTTTTTTGTGTATTTCCACACTTTTACTCTGTGAAATTTCAATTAATTGTGGGTTGACTTCGCCTTCGTTTCGTCTTTGTCTTCTTCCATCACAACTAACAATACTCTGAAAGCCGTGGAAATCTATCTAAAAAATGGAGATTTCCACACAGTTCAGAATATTTTATAAATAGGCACAAAAGAAAAATGCCTCAAAATGCATTGATTCTGAGACATTTACCATTTGTGTAGCGAATTCGGGATTCGAACCCGAGTTTCCGCCGTGAGAGGGCGGCGTGCTAGGCCTCTACACTAAATCGCCTTGCTTAACTCTTTTCCTTTTCAAGCATCGGGAAGAAACTATTCTCGCTCCTTTGCCTTTGTCGGGGTGAGCAGACTCGAACTGCCGACCTCGCGCCCCCCAGACGTGTACTCTAACCAACTGAGCTACACCCCGAACTTGTAAAGCGGTGCAAAGGTATCGCTTTTTTTTCATCTTTCAAGCATTTAGAATGAATTTTAACGGATTTTAACAATATAAATTCTCATTTTAAGCGTCTAATAAAATAAACAATATATCATTACTGATTATTAAAACTTTTTATGATTTGTAAAGCACATAGATTGCGAATAAATTCTTACTTTTGCATCTTAAAACGTACGCAATGCTAAATCCGATAATAGAATCAAGTAAAATATCCGAACTGAAGAAGTATTTGTCCGGTGCCGAGAAAATAGTGATTACCACTCACACCGCACCTGACGGAGATGCCCTCGGTTCTTCGCTGGCAATGTCTCACCTCCTTTCACACTTTGGAAAGAGAGTACACGTGGTAACACCTGACGTGCCGCCGGAAACGCTTTCTTTCATTCCGAGCGTAAAAGAAGTGGTTCCTTACACCAAATATACGGATTTTGCCACAAAACTATTTGCAGAAGCGGAACTTATTCTATGTCTGGACTTTAACAGTGCTCACAGGGTGGACAGAATGGAAAATTTGCTACTGGAAGCTAAAGCACCCAAAATTCTCATTGACCACCACACCAACCCTGATGATTTCCCCGTTCTTGCTATCTCTCACCCGGAAATATCATCAACGTGTATGCTCCTTTTCCGCGTAATCTGCCAGTGCGGCTGGTTAAACCACATAAACAAGACCATCGCAACCTGCATTTATATAGGCATGATGACGGACACGGGTAATTTCTCATATAATTCACAAGACACGAACCTCTACATCGTGATTGCGGAACTCCTCCGCAGGGGCATAGACAAAGACGAACTGTACCGCAAGGCATTCAACGTAAAAAAAGAGAGCCAGTTGCGACTGAACGGCTATGCTATAGACCAAAAAATGAAAATCTATCCGGAGCACGCAGCCGCACTTATAAGTCTCACGCTTGAAGAACTTGACAAGTATAGCTACGACAAAGGCGACACGGAGGGACTCGTAAACATGCCGCTTGCCATTCCCGGTGTGAAATACGTGGCATTTATCCGTGAAGGCAAAGAATACACAAAAATCTCCATGCGAAGCGTAGGCAACGTGCCCGTTAATGAGTTTTGTTCCAAACACTTCGGTGGTGGAGGACACATCAATGCCGCCGGTGGAGAATATTCCGGAAACATTGACGATGCTATAAAAATTTACGAAGCCGCTATGCCGGACTTTGACAAATATATAAAAAACAAAAACTAAAAATACATTTGAAATTTACCATAATGAACATTACAAGAAAACTCCTATCTCTCGCAGCTGTGACTGCTACCGTTCTCGCAAGCTGGTCTTGCAGCGACTCTAAAAGTTACGCAGAACTCCTGACAGATGAAACAAAATACGTAAACGCATTCCTGGCAAATCAGGTCGTAATAAAAGACATTCCTGCCGACTCTATTTTTGAAGCAGGGGTTGATGCTCCTTACTATAGACTTGAAAGCAGCGGAAACATTTACATGCAAGTAATCAAGTACGGCGACCAAGGAGACGCACAAGACGACCAGCAGATATATTTCCGCTACACTCGCTACGACCTCAGCCAATACGATGCCGCTACGGGTGAACTGCCGGAAGGAATGGGAAACAGCGAAGACCTTGAATACGAACCCACATGGTTTCGCTTCAAGAATTTCTCACTCACATCATCGTCGCAGTACGGTGCAGGAATCCAGATGCCACTGTATTTCCTCCCACTCGGCAGCGAAGTGAACCTTATAGTAAAGTCACAGTACGGTATGACAAGTGAAATCTCATACGTCACGCCATTCCTTTACAACATAAGGTACTACAAAGGAAAAATCTAACTCTTTTATGCACATATAAATCTACATTAAATCTACCATTATGTCACTAATTAAATCTATCTCCGGTATTCGAGGCACTATCGGCAGTCGCCCCGGTGACGGACTTTCTCCACTGGACATCGTAAAATTCACTGCCGCTTATGCTGCTTTTATCCGCAAAAGCACAACTAAAAAAAGCAACACCATAGTTGTGGGACGCGATGCTCGCCTCTCCGGCAAAATGGTAAACGATATCGTTGTCGGCACACTGATGTCTATGGGATTTGATGTGGTAAACATTGGTCTTGCCACTACACCTACCACAGAAATTGCCGTTGTGGCTGAAGGTGCTTGCGGTGGTATTATCCTCACTGCATCACACAACCCCAAACAGTGGAACGCACTCAAACTCCTCAACGAACAGGGCGAATTTCTCAACGACGCACAGGGTAAAGAAGTGCTCCGCATTGCAGAAACGGAAGAATACGAATTTGCCGACGTTGATAATCTCGGACATGAATACATAAACAATACATACACTCGCCGCCACATAGAGCAAGTGCTCGCACTGGACCTCGTTGACGTGGAAGCCATAAAGGCTGCAAACTTCACCGTTGCTGTAGATGCCGTAAACTCTGTGGGAGGAACCGTTATTCCTCAGCTCCTCAGAGAACTCGGAGTGAAAAACGTTGTGGAACTGAACTGCGAACCCACAGGACACTTCGCACATACCCCGGAACCAATACCGGAAAACCTCACCGGCATTTCAAACCTTATGAAACAAGGTATTGCAGACGTAGGCTTCGTTGTTGACCCTGACGTGGATCGCCTCGCAATAGTAATGGAAAACGGTGAAATGTTTGTGGAAGAATACACCCTCGTGGCTGTTGCAGACTATATTCTCTCCAAAACACCGGGAGCAACCGTTTCAAACCTCAGTTCATCACGTGCACTGCGTGACGTAACACTCGCACACGGATGTTCATACTCCGCTTCCGCAGTAGGAGAAGTAAACGTGGTGACAAAGATGAAAGAAACAGGAGCCGTGATAGGCGGTGAAGGCAACGGCGGCGTAATTTACCCTGCCGCACACTATGGACGCGATGCACTCGTAGGCGTAGCACTCTTCCTCACCTTACTCGCCAAGAGCGGCAAGAAAGTTTCCGAACTCAAAAAGCAATATCCGGCGTATGCTATCGCTAAAAACAAAGTGGAACTCACACCGGACGTTGACGTAGATGCTATTCTCAAAGCTATCAAAACAAAATACGCTGCAGAAAAAGTTACAGACATCGACGGCGTAAAAATAGACTTTGAAAACTCTTGGGTACACCTCCGCAAATCAAACACGGAACCTATCATCCGCATTTACTCCGAAGCTCAAACTATAGAAGAAGCGGAAGCCCTTGGCAACTCCATCAAGAGCGTCATCATCAATAAAGAATATT
>JBJECR010000141.1:0-6176 GCA_051871275.1 Muribaculaceae bacterium
AGGCAGAGAGGAGCAGCGAGGATAGAGTCGCGGCAGAGGAAGTTAATCTTAATCTGCATTGGGTATCCCATCCAGCCGAAGATATCGATGTTGTCCCATCCTTCTTTGTTGTCGTTGCGTGGAGGATAGTAGTTGATACGTACTTTGTGGTAGTACTGGTTGTCTTCATCGTTGCCGTGTCCGTAGAGGTCCGGTTGCTTTTCAGGAACGAGGATAGATTCGAGAGTAGAAAGCTTGCTGACTTCTTTTGTGCGGAAGTTTGCAGGTTCGTCAAGTACGAGACCGTCGCGGTTACCGAGGATGTTTGTTGAGAACCAGCCTGAAAGACCGAGGCAACGAGTACCGATGATAGGAGCGAAACCGGATTTAACGAGAGTTTGTCCTGTCTTGAAGTCTTTACCTGCGATAGGCATTTTTGTTTGTTCTGCGAGTTCCCACATGGCAGGGATATCAACGGTAGTGTTAGGAGCACCCATGATGAAAGGAGCACCTTCTTTGAGGGCAGCGTAAGCGTAGCACATAGAAGGAGCAACGTTTTCTTTGTCGTCTGCCTTCATAGCAGCTTCAAGGTCTGCAAGGTGATAGTGTACTTTTTCGTTTACCGGAACGTAAACTTCTGTAGAAGCAGCCCAGAGCACAACGAGACGAGCACATCCGTTTTCAGCTTTGAATTTGCGGATATCTTCGCGGATTTGTTCTGTCATGTCCCAACGGTCTTTGCAAGTCTTAACGTTGTCACCGTCGAGGCGTTTTGCATAGTTGTGGTCGAAAGCGGCTTTCATAGGAACGATTTTTACGAGTTCGTCCTTAACCGGTTCGATATCTTTTTCTTTGAGAACTTCTGCGTTGATAGCAGATTCGTAAGCGTTAGCAGGATAAACGTCCCAAGCACCGAATACGATGTCGTTCAGGTCTGCGATGGAAACGATTTCATTGTATGGCAGATATTTTTTGTCTGCACCTTGACCAACACGGATTTTATCGTATTGTGTCATTGAGCCTACAGGTTTTGCTAAACCTTTACGCGTCATCAATACACCGGTCATAAATGTTGAGCTTACTGCTCCAAGACCGACAACTAATACGCCGAGCTTACCTTCGGCTTTTTTTACATTACTCATAGTGAATGATAAGTTTTATTGTTTTGATATTTATGTTTTACTTTTTTGCGTTTTTTGCCCCTTTTTAATTTGAGCGTGTAAAAGTACAAGTATTTTTTTACATACACTCAAAATATACTGTAAATAATAGTTATATTTTGTTATGTTTTGATAATTAATTGCTCTATTTGTAAAAATAGGTTAAGTTACCACCAAAAACACCTCGTAATTGTGAATAGCTGTTAATTACCCTTTTGTCCAAAAAGTTGCTTTTTGGGCTCTTTGAGGCTGTTTCTAAAAAATCCGGAAAACGGTTGTCTGCCGTAGAGCGGATTTGTTTTTTCTCAAAGGCTCTGCAGCGAAGCAAGACCTGGGATTTGTGCATCGTCTTGTGCGGCATCTTCTTCCGGTGTCCAACCTTTGCCCTTAATCCAGGCTGTTTTGCAGCCTATAGAGCGTGCCGGGAGAATATCCTTGCGGAGGGAATCGCCCACCACGAGCACTTCTTCCGGTTTCAGTCCCAGTGCCACCACTCCGAGCATAAAAATCCGGGCATCCGGCTTGCGTACGCCCACAACGGCACTTTCTATAATGCCTTGGAAGTATTTGCGGACGTCGAAGTCTCTCAGCACTTCCTCCACATTTCCGTAAAAGTTGCTCACAAGCACCATCGGGTATTTTTCCGCCAGCACGGCGAGTGTTTCCGATGCTTCCGCCACGCATTTGCGAGCGGATTCGTAGCAATATTCCGCAATTTTTTCTATTGCCTTCAGCGGGTGAATAGCATCGTCAGGGAAGAGGTCGTTATTGAGGAGGTATTCTATTTCTATGCGTATTTTTTTCTGCATCAGCACTTTGAAGTTATCTGTGGGGATAATTTCGCGGTTCACGGCAAGGAAACGCTCCGCATAGACGTAAGCATTGCGGAAAACGGGTTTTTCAAGGTTTACGCCTGCAAAATTATATCCGGCATAAATCACTTCGCTCCAGTGGTCGCCGTGGCTGTCAATGGTGCCACCGTAGTCGAAGATAATGCCCTTTATATCACTTAAATTCGTCATTTTCAATACGTTTGATAAAGTTTTTGCAGATGTTTTCGTGGCGACCAATCATATAAATAAGGATAGTGTTCAGCACCACAAATTCAAAAGCGAAGTAAATCCATGGCATGCAAGCAAGGATTGCAACGAAAAGAGCAATAGTACGCCAGTTGAATGAAAGGATATTGGTGTATTTCATCAGCGGCAGTGAAGCGGCACGGAATTCGTCGCGGAGCGACTGTGGCAGTCCGTTCGGGTATTTTTCTGCCATTTTCTTGCGGAGCACCTGCATGTTTGGTGCTGTTGCTTCTTGCTGGATAGTGTAGTTTGTGTAGATGGTGAGAGTTAGTTTTTTGAAGAAATTGCCTTTCCAGGGTATAGCGGCGAGTTTTGCTTTCAGTTCGTCTGCCGTTTCAAGTTCGCTACCTTCTTCACCTTTAAGGAAATAGAGGTGGAACTGGCGGTAGTAGTCAGCCATAGCGGCTTGTTTTGCGTGGCATATACCTGTCACGATTGCAATCACCCATATAAACCAGGGATACTGCATAAAGAATTCCGAGGTATAGTTTTCACGGATACATATAGCCACATAGATGGTGAAAAACCAGATGTCGCCGCTAAGTCCGTCAAGGATACGTCCCAGGCGGGAATATTGTTTTGTCATGCGAGCGAGCTGTCCGTCGGCACTGTCAAAGGAGTTTGCCCAGATAAGGAGGAAGATTCCTAATAAGTTAATGTGGAAATTGTCGTAGCCGAAAGCCACTCCGGCACCTATACCCAGGAAAATGGAAGCGATGGTGATAACGTTTGGCGTCACGCCCAGTTTTGCTGCCAGTCTTGCCCAAGCATAGCCTATAGGACGGTAAAAAAAGAGGTCTATATGCTCTTCCGTGTCCATAGACTTCAGAGAGTCGCGGTATGATGTATTTGTTTCTGTTTCTGCCATATCGTAGTTTTTATGTTAATAAATCTGCAAAGCGAATTATTTTTTTGTATGAGCCTTGATAGCGGACAAAATGCACTTTGCGATATGCGGACCGGCTTCATTGCGGCATGGAGCAAAGCTTGGCCAGTCGTTAAAGTCTATGATTCTGATGTCGCCTTCCGGTGACACTATGCAGTCGCCACCGTAAATTTTCACGTCAAGCACTTCTGATGCTTTCTGGCAGATGCTCTGCATTTTTTCCAGGTCGAAAGGTATGCCGCGGCTTTTGCCGTTGATAGCTTCATGACCGTATTTGCTGTGACCTTCGTCAAAGGGGTAAAACCAGAAGAAGAACGGTGTACCCTGGACGCCGTAAAACTTTATAAGGTCGCCCACAAGGTGACGGTTTATCACGGCACGTTTTATCCCGCGGAGGAAATATTCCTGCAGCACTTCCTGTGCCTCCTCCGGGTGACGGACGTAAGACACGTCTTCCTTGTGCATAGCGTGGAAGTCGCCTCGCTTAATCCACGCCTGGCTGAATCCCGCACCGATGAGTTTGTCGCGAATCACCTCGTTTGTGTTCACTATTATGCTTTCCGGGTAAGGAATATCGCTTGCAATAAGTATTCGTGTCATTCGTTCGCGAGTACAGTTTTCAATACCGTAGCCGGAGTTTATCACGAGTGCACCTGCATCTTCCTTTTCCTGGAGGATAGCGATAGATTTCTGTTCGCGGCACATATTGACGATTATTTTCTCGGTTACCTTGCCTGCGATGAGTTCATCTTCGCTGTAAACGTTTACTTCGCAACCGCGTTTGCGGAGCTGTTCGGCAACGACGTTGAAAATCGCAGCATCGTTGCCTATATGGTTTGGAGAGTAAGCACCGGCTCTCATTATGCCGGCAATTTTTATTTCTGCCATGGTTTTATGGAAATTATTGTCATTAGATTATTCATTCAGAAATGCTTCCGCTGTGGCGATGTCTGCCTGGTGGTCCACGTCAACAATCTTTTTGAATGGATAAGCCTTGAGGTTAAGCCCGGCTTCCACAAGTGCACGCTGATAGTTTCTCATGCGTGACACACCACGATGCATGCAGTCCTCAAGAACGGTGAGTGCCGGCTTGGTGAGACCGTAAATGCCGCCGGAGATGTATTTTATGCCCGGCTGCATGGCATCGCAGAAAGCAGTGATACGCATATCCTCGTTTGTGGCTATGTATAGCGGCTTTTCGTCGTCAATAAAAGATGTCACCGCCATGCATCCGTCTGCCGTGGTGTCTTTTTCAAAGGCTTCCACGTAGCCCTTGAATTCATCAGGGCGGAAAATGGTATCTACGGTGGTGAGAATAAATTTGCCGCTTTCAAAAGTTCTGCTCACTTCATAAAAGCTATGCATGGAACTTGGTGTGGATTTCACCGTAATATGCAGTGGAACAGGGAGTTTGAGGCTCTGAACATATTCCTGCACGGCTTTCATCTCCTGATTCACAATCAGAGAAATGGATTCTGCACCACAGTCCATAAAAATATCTATAAGGCGGCGTATCATAGGTTTGCCGTTCAGTTCCACAAGTGGTTTTGGCAGTGCCACTCCTTCCTGTGCAAGACGTGAACCTTCGCCGGCGGCTATAATTGCGAAATGCATGGTATGATTGAGTTAAATGTTTGATTTTTAGTAATTTGTATCTTTATCGTCGGATGTAAGGTCCAGCACCACATTGTCCTTGGACTTGTCAAAGTACTGTTTGCGGAGCGGATTGCGTGTCATCTCGGCGTATATCTCGCGGTTTCTGAAAATGTCTATCGCCGCATAAATTGCAGAGCGGAAAGAGGCTGCGTCAGCCAGGTTTTTACCTGCAATGTCGTAAGCTGTGCCGTGGTCCGGAGAAGTGCGTACAAAAGGCAGTCCGGCGGTGAAATTCACGCCGTCGTTCATAGCAAGTGTTTTGAACGGTATCAAACCTTGGTCGTGGTACATTGCGAGTATTCCGTCAAAGTGCTTGAAGCTGCCGCTGCCAAAAAAGCCGTCGGAAGAATAAGGTCCGAACACCTGGAGTTTTTCTTCATGAGCCAGGTCTATTGCAGGCTTGATGATTTCCGCCTCCTCTGTTCCCAAAACACCGTTGTCACCGGCATGGGGGTTAAGTGAAAGCACCGCAATACGTGGGTTTACAATCATATAGTCTTTTTTGAGCGACTGTGTGAAAGCTTTTATCTTCTTCAGTATCAGCTCAGTACTGATAGCTTCCGGAACTTTGCTCACGGGGAGGTGAGTGGTGACAAGAGCCACCCTCATAGTTTCACCGGCAAGAATCATCAGGGCTTCGCTGTCGTCATCGCAAACGCTCTGCAAATATTCCGTATGTCCGGGGAAATTAAATGTTTCGCTCTGGATATTATGCTTATTTATGGGAGCGGTAACGAGTACGTCTATTTTACCTGCTTTGAGGTCTGCTACTGCTCTTTCAAGTGCTATAAAAGCGGCTTCACCGGCTATTTTTGTTTCTTCGCCCGGCTCAACCTTTATGTCTTCGCCCACCACATTTATGATATAGTTTGCATCGCCGGAAATTTCGTCGGGGCTACCAATTTGTGAGAATGGGATAGCGGGCAATTCCAGCACTTTGCGGTAGTATGCCGCAATTTTCGCCGAGCCATAGACGATAGGTGTGCAAAGTTCAAGCATGCGGCTGTCTTCCAGTGTTTTAAGTATCACCTCATAGCCTATGCCGTTGACATCTCCTTGGGTGATGCCGACCCTGATTTTATTGTTATTTCTCATTAGTTCTACTTGTGTTTCATGAAATTTGCCGCTAAGTTACACATTTTTTCGCAATTTTGCTCTGAAACGCAGAATAAATGTGGCAAATCGGGCGAATTAGCAGGATTAGTTTGATAAGACCAATTAGTTTGAATTAGCCCAATAAGTCAAATTAGTCCAATAAGAGCAATTAGCCTAATTCTATCGCAGATTTTTCAGGAAAAAGCAAAATAATATTTGCAAGTAACTGATAATTATGTAATTTTGCAGTCAGGACTGATAGCAACTCTATAGTCTGAGTTCCTTGAATGTAATGAAACCGGGATAATCCAATTCTGTTAC
>JBJECR010000142.1:0-6146 GCA_051871275.1 Muribaculaceae bacterium
CGCAATGCGATAATACAAATTACGAAGGGCATTATCAGCAGATGCTTTACGTAATATTCTCGTTGTTAGGCAGATACGTAGATGTGGAGGTTCGCACACCAAAAGGTCGCGTAGATATGGTGATGAACTCCGGCAAAGCACTTTATCTCTTTGAGCTCAAACTGAACAAGTCAGCGGAAGCGGCTATGAATCAGATAAATCTAAAGAATTATCCATCCCGCTTTGCCCTCACAGGACTTCCTATCATCAAAGTCGGTATCAACTTCAATTCCGAAACTCACACCATTGAGGATTGGGTGATAGAGGAATAAATTGTAGTGACGTGGCATGCCACGGCATCCCAAATGAATCAGTCTAGAGTCAAGAGTCGAGAGACAAGGGGTTTGACCTGTCAGACGAGTCGGACGGGTCTTCCCAAGAGAATCCGTCAAGGGTCAAGAGACGATATCTGAAGTGGTAATCAAATCAAATTGGTATAGAGATAATGGTTTAGAACCTGTTTTTATACTTCATAAAATTACTTGTGTTGTGAATTTTTGTTCATACAAAAAATTATGATTACCTTTGTGAGCATAAAAATAAGTAACCATTATTTAGCGTTTTTATGCAGCAAAAGATTATTATTCTTGATTTCGGTTCCCAAACCACGCAACTTATCGGTCGCCGTGTCAGAGAACTGAATACTTATTGCGAAATTCTCCCTTACAACAAGTTTCCACAAGATGACCCTGACGTGATTGGCGTTATCCTTTCAGGTTCGCCGTTTTCCGTGTACGATGAAAAGGCGTTTAAGGTTGACCTTGATGCTATTCGCGGCAAATATCCTATCCTTGGTATATGCTATGGAGCACAGTACATTTCTTACACAAATGGAGGAAATGTAGAACCGGCAGAAAGTCGCGAGTACGGTCGTGCAAATTTATCGTACATTGATGCTCGCACACGTCTTTTCCGCGATATCACTCCGGGAAGTCAGGTGTGGATGAGCCATGGCGATACCATCACGGAGATTCCACCGCATTTTCACACTATCGCTTCTACTCCAAATGTGAAAAATGCCGCTTTCGCATCAGATAACGAACCTATCTGGGGCGTGCAGTTTCACCCGGAAGTGTTTCATTCCATAGACGGACTTAAACTGCTGAAAAACTTTGTTGTTACCATTTGTGGCAGCCGTCAGGATTGGAGTGCGGAATCATTTATTGAAACCACAGTGAAGCAACTCAAGGAGCAACTCGGTGATGACAAGGTGGTGCTCGGACTAAGCGGTGGTGTAGATTCTTCCGTAGCGGCAGTATTGCTGAATAGGGCAATTGGCAGGAACCTCACTTGCATCTTTGTGGATCACGGTATGCTCCGCAAAAATGAATTTCACAATGTGATGCACGACTATGAGTGTTTGGGACTGAACGTTGTTGGCGTTGATGCGTCTGAAAAATTTTTCAAGGAACTCAAAGGCGTGACAGAGCCGGAAAAGAAACGTAAAATAATAGGTAAAGGCTTCATTGACGTTTTTGACAAGGAAGCACACAAAATTAAAGGCGTCAAATGGCTTGCACAGGGCACTATTTATCCGGACTGCATTGAATCGCTTTCTATCACAGGCACAACAATTAAGAGCCACCACAATGTGGGCGGATTACCGGAAAAAATGAAACTTAAATTGTGTGAACCGCTCCGGTTGCTCTTTAAAGACGAAGTACGTGCCGTGGGACGTGCACTCGGAGTGCCGGAACACCTCGTTTCCCGTCATCCGTTCCCGGGACCGGGCTTAGCAGTGAGAATCCTTGGTGATATTACCCGTGAAAAAGTGTCTGTTCTCCAAGACGCAGATGATATTTTCATCAGTAATCTGCGTGAATCCGGACTTTACGATAAAGTTTGGCAGGCAGGAGTGATTCTTCTGCCCGTACAGAGTGTAGGCGTGATGGGCGATGAACGTACTTACGAGCGTGCCGTGGCTTTGCGTGCCGTTACTTCCACAGATGCCATGACGGCAGACTGGGCTCACCTCCCATACGAATTTATGGCAAAAGTTTCTAATGAAATAATAAACAAAGTTCGCGGAGTGAACCGCGTTTGCTACGACATTTCCTCAAAACCACCTGCAACAATAGAGTGGGAATAACACAAAAAACTCCAAATTTCTAATACCATACACTATGCTACCTGAAAATCAAAGAAAACAAATAATATCTCTCATCAATCGCGAAGTTGTGCCGGCTATGGGTTGTACGGAACCTATAGCCGTGGCACTTTGTGCGTGCCGTGCCGCAGAACTTTTAGGCAGCGTGCCGGCAAAAGTGAGAGTGGCACTTAGTGCTAATATCCTCAAAAATGCTATGGGAGTGGGAATCCCAGGAACAGGCATGATAGGTCTGCCTATCGCTATAGCACTCGGTGTCACTATAGGTAAATCCCGCTATGAACTCGAAGTGCTGAAAGACGTTAGTCCGGAGGCTGTGAGCCGTGCGGAAAAACTTATAGAAGCCGGAATTATAGACATCGCTCTGAAAGAAGACACCACGGAAAAATTATATATAGAGGTTGAAGCCTCGGACAGTGATGGAAATTCTGCAACAGCCGTGATTTCCGGAGGACATACAAATTTTGTGCTTCTGAAAAAAGGAGATGAAACGGTTTTGGACCGCAGGAAACCTCAAGGCATGGAAGAAACTGAAGAAAAGGTAAGTCTTTCTATGCGGACAGTCTGGGAATTTGCTATGACTACACCGATAGACGAAATTCGTTTTATATTGGAATCCCGCAGGCTGAACAAGGCTGCAGCAGAGCAATCATTTGCCGGAAACTATGGTCACCAAGTGGGACGTACGCTCCACTGTGCTCGCCAGAGAGCTATTATGGGTGATAGCCCGTTTTCACGCGTTATCAGTTATACTTCAGCTGCTTGTGACGCACGAATGGCAGGTGCTCCAATTCCCGTGATGAGCAATAGCGGTAGTGGAAATCAAGGTATAGCCGCAACATTGCCTGTAGTGGTGTATGCAGAGGAAGTGTTTGCATCAGAGGAAAAAACAATCCGAGCACTTATTTTGAGTCATCTGACAGTGATTTATATCAAGCAGAGCCTTGGCAGACTTTCCGCATTATGCGGATGTGTGGTTGCAGCAACAGGCTCAGCATGCGGCATTTGCTATCTTATGGGTGGCGATTATGAGCAGATTGTAGCCACCACAAAAAATATGGTGGCAAATCTCACCGGCATGATTTGTGACGGTGCCAAACCGAGTTGCTCAATGAAGCTCTCAAGTGGTGTTTCCACTGCCGTTATTTCCGCCATGATGGCTATGGAAGGGCAGTGTGTCACTTCCGTTGAGGGCATCATAGATGATGATATAGACAAAACTATCAGTAACCTTACACACATCGGCCGTGACGGCATGAATGAAACGGATCACCTCATTCTGGATATTATGACTCACAAAGGTGAATGCTTGTAAACAATAATGATGAATATTACGCAATAATCAGAGATAAATGCTATATTTTTTATTTAGAATGTTTCTAAATTAGAAATATTATTGCGAAATTTGCAGTGTTATTCACAACTATTGTAGAGAAAAGCGATGACACTTGATGAACTGAAAACGGGTGAAAGTGCGATAATACTGAAAATTCGCGGCTATGGTGCTTTCCGTAAGCGAGTTACGGAAATGGGATTTATTCGTGGCAGAAGAATAGATGCCGTTCAGGCAGCTCCTACTCACGACCCGGTGAAATACACCGTTATGGGCTATGAGGTTTTGCTCCGCCACGCAGAAGCAAAATATATTGAAATTATTCCATGCAGCAAGGACTGCGAGGTTACTTTTGATTCAGTCCGTTTTTCCGAAGATTTCACAGATGAGGTTTCACGTCGCTATGCAGGCGAAAGTCACACAATAAATGTGGCACTCTTGGGAAATCCGAATAGTGGCAAGACGTCACTGTTTAATTCAATCTCCGGTGCGAAAGGTTCTGTGGCAAACTATGCTGGAGTGACGGTGGAGGCTGCCAAACAGTCTTTTACTTATTCCGGCTATACATTTAATTTTATAGACTTGCCCGGAACATATTCCCTTTCCACTTCTTCTCACGAAGACCTGTTTGTACGCCGTTTTCTGCAAAATGAGTGTCCTGACGTGATTCTGAATGTGGTGGATGCGTCTAACATCGAGCGAAATCTTTTCCTCACAACAGAGTTGATTGATATGGACCGCCCGATGGTGATTGCTCTGAATATGTACGACGAGCTGGAAAAGACCGGTGCGGTGTTTGACTACGACAGCTTGGGCAAGATGATAGGTGTGCCTATGGTGCCCACGGTGTCTAAAGACGGGGAGGGTAAGAATGAACTGCTTGACACACTGATAAATACGTACGAGCAGCACGATAAACGTGTAAGACATATCCATGTTCGCCTCAATGCGGATATTGAGCGTGCAGTTGGGCTGCTGAAAGATATAATTAAGGGCGATGGCACGATTGAGCGACATTTTTCTCCGCGTTACCTGGCTATCAAACTTCTTGAAGGTGACAGTGAGGTGCAAAAAATCCTCGCCGATTGTGATTCATACAGCGAGCTGATTAAGATTCGTGACGAGCAGGCGGCGGAAATATTGGAGATTCACCCGCAGGAAGATATTGCCACTATTGTGGCAAATGAGAAATACGGCTTTATAGCAGGTGCACTTGCAGAGACTCTTCAACGTGCCAAAGGTGAAAGCGAGGATAAGACAAAGGCTATAGATGCTATTGTCACAAACCGTCTGATAGGCTTCCCGATATTTTTTGCGGTGATGTTCGTGATGTTTTGGGCTACTTTCTCGCTTGGTGCATATCCTCAGGACTGGATAGAATCCGGAGTGAACCTTATTTCAAACATAATCCGCGAATATATGCCTGAAGGCATGCTCAAAGACCTTGTTTGCGATGGAATTATAGGTGGAGTGGGAGGTGTGATAATCTTCCTGCCAAATATATTGATACTATATTTCTTCATTTCCCTTATGGAGGACTCCGGCTATATGTCTCGTGCTGCATTTATTATGGACAGCACGATGCACAAACTGGGACTTCACGGCAAATCATTTATTCCGCTCGTTATGGGCTTCGGCTGTAATGTCCCGGCGGTTATGGCGTCCGGTGCGATAGAAAGTCGTACGAGCCGCATAATCACGATACTCATCAATCCGTTTATGTCTTGCTCCGCACGTCTGCCTGTATATGTTCTTCTTATTGGCATTTTCTTCAGCGAATATGCGGCACTGATGTTTTTCGGTATTTATGCACTTGGCATTATGGCTGCAATCCTTTCCGCGAGATTACTGAGAAGATTTTGGTACAACGAGGAGGAAACGCCTTTCGTAATGGAACTTCCGCCATATCGTATGCCAACTCTTAAGTCCTGTCTCCGACACATGTGGGGCAAGGGACGTGAATACCTTAAAAAGATAGCGGGAGTAATACTTTTTGCAAGTATCGTTATTTGGACACTGAATTATTTCCCGAATCACGATGCGGAACCGCTGACGGAGGAGCAAATGGCAACTATTGATGAATCCAAGATAAATCCGGAGCGTGACTCGTATCTGGAAATGATAGGCAAGGCAATAAATCCGGTTCTTAGTCCGCTTGGCTTCTCATGGCGTACGTCTGTGGCAGTGATTACAGGATTGCCGGCAAAGGAAATCACCGTTTCCACACTTGGTGTGCTTTACACCGGCGACAGTGAGGCGGAGCAAGCCACACTTAAGGAACGACTATCAGCACCATCGCCTATTACGGGTAAACCGGACTTTGACAAGGCTTCTGCATTGTCGCTAATAGTGTTTGTCCTTCTTTACACTCCGTGTTTTGCTACATTGGCTGCAATAGTGAAAGAGTGTGGCTCATGGAAGTACGGAGCATTTTCTGCGGCATACAACACTACGCTGGCATGGGTAGTGGCATTTTGCACATATCACATAGCACTCTTGTTTATTGCATAGCCTTGCTCAGATAAATTCAAATAATTTTTGTTTTTTAGGGGCAAATCTTTTACTCTTAAAATTTGTATATCACTAAGGACAGAAAAATTGAATCTGTCCTTATTTCCTGACTTCGTCATTGCGTCACCCTAAACGCCGAGGCACTCCAAAAGTGGC
>JBJECR010000143.1:0-6097 GCA_051871275.1 Muribaculaceae bacterium
TGGCTCGCCACACGCCCTTTTAAGCACAAACAAATCTGCTCAATGACTGACAGCCCATTTTTTAACATTTCTTATGAAACAGGCTTTTAGGTAAATTTAGTTTTTTTTGTTGTCCGGAAAAGCATTTTGCCAATGAAGCCATTGTCATAGATAATCCCACTTGAAGAGGTCGCATCACTTTAGGATAATAAGTATCACAGTTAAGGCATGAAATAAGAGCAGCTTTTGTATTTTTGTCTAACTGATACTTTTCGTCTTCGCATAAATGATATACAATTTCATCAACAAAAGGGCGAAATGGTTCCATTAAGTCGTCTGCAAGAGGAAAAGCGTTACCTCTATTGTGATGAAAAAGACCCAACGCCGGTGTTAGACCTGCAGCGACCAATGCACGAGCAGTTGCAGAACGCAAAATAGTGTATCCGTAGTTTAAGAGAGAATTTATACCGTCTTCATTCCTCTCACGGAAGAAATCTTCCCCAAAAAGAGCTTTCCAATACAACCTGGAAGCCAATCCTTCACGATTGTCACTATCTCCGCTCTTAACATTCATATAAAGAGGTTTCAGTATATCTCCATTTTTGTTAAGTTTATTCAATAGAGCTGCTTGATTGAAAATTTTTGCTTCAATAATTTGTTTCCAAAGTTGCTTTTTGAGAGGTTCTCCTACATTTATCTGATTTCTCAAAAACTCACCTTGGAGATTATTTGAATCAAAATTTTGAAACATTGCATGTGGCAATCCTTTCTTATCACAAATAATCACAGCAACACCATTATCTACCAATTCATTTAGAAGTGGAATAGTAAATGTAACCATTTGATTTTCAATAATAACCATGCCGATATCCTCAATAGGTACAGTAGTATTTTCACCGGGGTTGTCTTTATAAGTTATTACTAACTGTGCGTTTCTCAGTGAAAGCTGTAGTGGATTAGCAAAACACAGAGTTCTTTTTAACATCTCTTTTTCTACTTTTTTATAATTTTTCCTGTTGGAGTAATCTCAAAGTCTTTACCTTCCACAAGTGCATTAAACTGGGTATGTAATAAGTATATTAAACTTCGTATTGGTTCAGATGCCAAGTAAGCACCTTTTGTAATTGTAAGATCCTTCGCACTGCGAGCCTCTTGATGATGACGGAGCTTAATATTGCCATAACCTGGACCAGTAGGATTATAGCTAAGACCAACAATTTTGTAAAGACGCTTGGAAATATCACTCAAATCTGAAAAACAAATTTCTTCCGGACAGCTTTCGTAAAGCAAAACCATTTGTCCCACTTTGAGTTTTTGTTTAAGTTCAAAACCTTTATTACTACGTTCCGGAACCAATGTTTTTTGAGCGTCATACTTTGTACTTCGTTTGAAATATTTCGCAGCATCTATAGTACGAACGAGTTCATAGTCACGCTTCACTTTACCTTTTATTTTGCCTTCATAGATTGCCATACAATAGTTGGTATCGTTAGAAACATGGAAGTGTTGTTTATAGTCTTTGTCGCTCAAGTCTCTTTGTGAACGAATATGTATCGGATTTTTAATTGTGTTGGCAAAACATCTAACCTTCTTTATTTCAATACTTTTCTCCTCATTCATATAAACCGGAAGCTGAAGTTTATTCCCAACAAAAGCTGACTTAACTTTTTGTTTAACAGTTTCATCAACAATATTTTCTGCTTCTTTGAGCGTAAAATCGGGAGAAAGCGATTTTCTGACAACGTATTTTATTTCATCATTGTTTTTGATTGCACCATAATATGTATCAAGGTGCAATCCGGCACGAGCACAGTCTCCTCTTGCCTGTTTCTTTCCATGCGGAGTGTTAATAATCCTGCATGCTTTCTTAGGCATATTATCCCGTGTATCATGTACCACGAGCAATTCATCACTGATACTTTTTACGTCTTGCGTAAAAGTGCTCCAAGGTTTAGGAAAAACAGGTTTTTCTCCTTTTCCCTCATAATAATCAAACATTTGATGATGATAGCGACCCATTTGAGCATACTCGTTATTGCCAATGCAAGCAATCACAATGGCGTCAATACAATGGTGAACATGGTTTACACGAGATTTCTTTTCATATTCATCTTGCAGTCCCCACATTTTTCTAAATTCAGCAGTGACAGGACCTTTTATGCTATAAACCTGACGATGTGACGTTTCCACACCGGAATTAAAGTAACTTTTAAGGTAAAGTGCCGCATATCGGGAAATAAGTCCTATGCCTGCCCCCTGACGGAGTGCGAAACCTTCCGGCACTTCAGTCATAGTGAAACGCTTGCATTTACCGTCCCAGTAGTCATGTTCCATCTTCAATTTATTTTTCTTACGGATTAGGTTGTCTTTCTTAGCCTTATCCCAAATTCCTCTTGTGTTTATTTTGTCAATTAGCACAGTGAGATGTTTCACTTCTTGCTGCCAGGGCTTTATCCTTTCAATAATCTGCTCATAATCCGGAAGTTGTGTGGGCAACAAAGCTTTTTTTACAAAACGATTGTAGTGGCTTGAGCACAGTGTCATATTTTCTTGCGTACTGTCACCACCTACACTTCTCGGAATAGTGTGCTCAATATCAAAAGACGGGTTTGCCCCAATAAAATCCGTAATTGCAATCTGCTTACCGGTATAAAGACACATGTGTCCCTGTTCTTCCCATAATTGGAATTTTAGGACATCCGTTTCCGTAGGTTCAATATCAGTTCCGGTAGCGGACTTATACAGTTTTTTTATTTCCCCGGCATATTCGTTACGCTTCTTTTGCCTATCTTCCTGATACTTTTTGATAGCTTCACGCATATTGGCATTATTAAGTTCACGAGCATACTCAACATGCACTTCTGTATCACTATCCACCTTACCTTCTTTGATAAGAGTATTTACAACCTTTCTCACTTCGTGCAGTGAACGCATTGCCATTGGATTTCTTATGGCATTTGTATGCGGGCTGCCAAGCAAAACAATTCCGTCATGGTTTGGGCGAGCATCCGGATATGTTTCTATCATAGAGGGATGATAAAGTGTCTCAACGTCTGCAATACTCGCTCCATATTCCTCACAGAGGAAATCTTTAATACATTGTTCAAGAGTCAATTTTGTTTCTCTGAGTTTATCGTAAGGCATAGATGCAAAATCCGCCACTCTGCTGATAATGTATTCACGCTTAGACTCATCATTCCATACTTCCTTACTTACAATATCCGGAATTTTTCCCATAAACACAGCATGGCTATAAAGCATACCGCGTCTCAAAAATGGCAAGATTCTTCGGATAGCACGGAGAGAGAGTGATGAAAAATCGTGACTGAGCTTGATTTTAGAAAATTTCTCTGCCATGTCCGGAGATAGTTGCAAGTGCTTTTGTGCATACTCTTTCAGTTTCTCTTTATTGTCAAAGAAATACAGCACATTCCAAATATCATCTGCCATTTCGTCGGCAGTTTTCGGCGTTCCGTCTTTGCAAGTGGAAAGGTCAAAAGTTTCCGCAATTCCGGTTTTCCAATCTTCACCAAAAACCGCCATAAGTTGAGCCGTTGTAGGACAACCGGGAACACCTTGGGTCATACGGTAATTAAACTTGTACTGTTTGTATGTCTTATCTTTAATGCACTGATAATTGCCTTTGCCGGCAATTTTTTTGGCAATATCTTCAAAGTCAAAATTAGCTTTGCTCACTCGATAAAAAAGAGGCTTTATCTTTGCAAGTTCTTCATCATTAAGCGGACGAAGTTTTGTATCGTATGGTCCTTGAAGTTTTACATTATTCAGAAATGAAAGCATGCTGAATTCTTCAAACAGCGGATGTGAATCACTGCACCGTGCTTTGTTTTTCTCAAATGTGCATTTTCCAACACTATTTCGCTGGCTTTTGAGTGGTCTCTGGAAATATAGAGCACGTTCCAAATCTTTTATCATTTCCGGAGAAAGATTTTGTTTCTCGCATATTGCATAAAACTCTGCTTTGTAATGATTTTCACGGTCAATATATCTTGTCCGTATGCGAATTTTATTTCCTTTATCCTTATATAATTTATAGAAATATTCACCAAGGTATTTACACCCGGCAGTCTCCATTTCTTTGCTAAGGTTTGAAATTCCGCTTTTAACAGCACCTGATTCCGCCTCCTCGTTGGCATCAAGTCTATTACTTAGGAAGCCTCGCCTTTGTGCCAGATGGTATAAAGCGCGACCGAGAGTGAATCTATGTGATTCCAAATACAGGTTTAGGCATTCCGTGAGGCAAATATATCTTGAGTGATAAGGGTTTATGTCTTCTTTCTCGTTTGTACGCTGCCACTGCAAGAAATCGTCGTTGAGCGGATAAATTTTGCGTGTATGCCATAGATTCAACTCATCCATAGTCAATGCAGGACAAAGATTATACTTCACTAATACTTTCAGAACCTCTATTTTGCGAAGACGGCGGCGAAAATATTGACGACGTAATGCTCTGTGTGCAGTCCTTTCAGCCGCCCTGCTTGATTCTATACCCTTTTCTATTTTTACACCTTCCTGAAAGATAACTACACCTTTATCAATCAGGGTATAATTTCCATCATCTTCACGGTCAACAATAGCCCAACCAAGGCTATTTGAGCCGGTATCAAGACCTAAAATGCGTTTTTTCATTTTTATAAAAAAAAATTGGAATTATTATTTTTTAATTTTAACTTTGCAGAAGAAAATACAATTCATCATCTTATCACAATAAGGCTATATGCCGAAGGATGAATTCCTACGACCTCTCTTAGGAGAGGTTTTTTCATATATGTTAGAGATTTTTTTGAGTTCATAGTTATTATTTAAGATAGTTATAAGAATGATTAAAATCGGTTTATAAATTATGGTATCTAATTCAGTCTGCAAATTTATAACTTTCTCACAAAAAAACAAACTTTTCGCTTTATTTTGATACTATGTTCTTATTTTTTGGCTCTTAATATTGGAGATGCCGTGGAACTACAATTATTTGAATTTTGCTCTGAAACGCAGAATAAATGTAAGCGAATTAGCCGAATAAGGCAAATTAGTCTAATAAGTCTAATAAGTCTAATTAGTCCAATACTATTGCTAATTTTTCAGGAAAAAGCAAAAAAATATTTGCAAGTAACTGATAATTATGTAATTTTGCAGTCAGGACTGATAGCAACTCTATAGTCTGAGTTCCTTGAATGTAATGAACAACACCCGCCTGTAGTGCCGTGGCATGCCACGGCATCTCAAGTGAACTTGCGGAGTGAACCGGGAAAACGCCAGCCTGTAGTGCCGTGGTATGCCACGGCATCCCAAGTGAATCTGCGGAGCGAGCCGGAAAGCCATATCGTGTCGGAGATACGATATGGCTACACGCCCTGGAGGGGCGTGGTTGTGGTAACAGATTTGTTTGGCAGGTTCATTATCAAAACCGAGCCTCTCCAAGGCTCGTATATCCTATTTGGCTCACCATCACCGGGTTAAGTGTCTCCGAGGCTGAACCCGGCGTTTACCACAATTGGAGCCTCACCGAGGCTCCTCATCATCAGCGTGTCTCCGACACACTGATGATGCCGGTTCACTCCGCCAAGAAGCAAGCTCGGTGGAGCTTGCGGCAATCGGAAGCGAGCCGGGAAAACGCCAGCCTGTAGTGCCGTGGTATGCCACGGCATCCCAAGTAAACCGGAAAGCCATGGAGGGGTGGATTTGGTAGCTAACCGGCGGAGTGAACCGGAACATGTGCCGTTTCGGAGATACGGCACATGTGAGCAGTCCCGGAGGGACTGCAATTGTGGTAAACGCCGGGTTCAGCCTCGGAGAGGCTTAACCCGGTGAGTGTGAGGCAAATAGGATATACGAGCTTCGGAGATGCTCGGTTGTGATAATGAAATCACAAGCAAATCTGTTACCACAACCGAACCCCTCCAGGGTTCGATTTAGGGGTAGTAGTCTGTCTATCACCGGGTTAAGTGTCTCCGACACTAAACCCGGCGTTTACCACAATTGGAGCCTCACCGAGGCTCCTCATCATCAGCGTGTCTCCGACACACTGATGATGCCGGTTCACTCCGCCAAGATGCAAGCTCGGTGGAGCTTGCGGCAATCGGTTAACCCCACCTTGCCG
>JBJECR010000144.1:0-26631 GCA_051871275.1 Muribaculaceae bacterium
ACTCACAAGCGAACCGGGATAACGCCAAGATGCAAGCTCGGTGGAGCTTGCGGCAATCGGAAGTGAACCGTATCCCAAGCGAACTTGCGGAGAGAACCGGGATAACACCAAGATGCAAGCTCGGTGGAGCTTGCGGCAATCTGTTAACCCCGGGTTGCGGAAGAGGCGAAGCCGATTCCGCTACCTGGGGATGTGACTGATACACAGGTCAAAATGAGCTAAGTCGCATAGATTTTGCTCATTTTGCAGATATGCTAAGTCGCATAGACTTTGCTACTTATTAAAGCAAAAATTGGCAAGGTCATATACGACCTAGCCAATTTTTGAGTGGGGGTGATGTTTTGCTATCCCACAGGTAGCGTCAGTGGCTTTGCCACTTCCGCAACCCGGGGTTAACAGATTGCCGCAAAATCTCCGATTTTGCATCTTGACGCTATCCAAGTTCCCTTCGCCTCGCCTGCAGATTGCCGCAAAATCTCCGATTTTGCATCTTGACGAACATCCTCTCCGATACTTCACCGGTTTGCTTCCGATTTTAGCTATAGTAGCTATAGTAGCTAAATTAGCTATATCAGCTATCTTAGCTATAATTCTCTCTTATGCCTCCATCAGCCCCTCTGCATTACGAGCTATTTCCTCATCAGACACCTGATAGTTTGCGAGGTCACCAGAGATAAAGCGGTCGTAAGCCGTCATGTCTATCAGACCGTGACCGGAGAGATTGAAGAGGATTACCTTTTCTTTGCCTTCCTCCTTAGCCTTTTTTGCTTCACGGATAGCCGTGGCGATAGCGTGAGAACTCTCCGGAGCAGGGATAATACCCTCAGAACGAGCAAATAACGTTGCAGCCTCAAACGTTTCCAGTTGTGGGATATCCACAGCCTCTATAAGGTTGTCCTTCTTCAGCTGACTCACGATAGCACCTGCACCATGGTAACGCAGACCGCCGGCGTGGATATTTGCCGGAGCAAAACTGTGACCCAAGGTAAGCATCGGAATCAGAGGAGTATAGCCAGCCTCGTCACCGAAATCGTAGCGGAAAATGCCACGTGTCAGTTTAGGACAAGATTCCGGTTCTGCCGCAATAAAACGGGTGTTTTTGTCACCCGCAAAGTTGTGACGGAGGAACGGAAATGCTATACCGGAGAAATTACTTCCGCCACCAAAGCAACCGATAACGATGTCCGGGTAGTCGCCCGCCATTTCCATCTGTTTTTCCGCCTCAAGACCTATCACTGTCTGGTGCAGACAAACGTGGTTCAGCACCGAGCCTAAGGTATAGCGGCAGTTTGGAGTGGATGTAGCAAGCTCTATCGCCTCAGAGATAGCGGTACCCAGAGAACCCTGATAATTAGGATTTTCCGTGATTATTTTTTTACCTGCTTTTGTGGACATACTTGGAGATGCAATCACCTCGGCACCGTAGGTCTGCATGATAGAGCGGCGGTATGGCTTTTGGTTGTAACTGATTTTCACCATATACACAGCCAGTTCCAGTCCGAAGTGGCGAGCAGCCATGGAAAGAGCCGCACCCCACTGTCCGGCACCCGTTTCGGTGGTGATATTCGTGATACCCTGCTTTTTGCAGTAGTAAGCCTGAGGGATAGCGGAATTGAGTTTATGAGAGCCCACGGGACTTACGCTCTCGTTTTTGAAATATATTTTAGCGGGAGTGTCGAGAGCTTTTTCCAGACCTGTAGCACGCACAAGCGGGGTAGGACGCCAGATTTTATACATATCGCGTACTTCTTCCGGAATTTCTATCCAGCGGTCCGCAGTGTTCATTTCCTGTTTCGCAAGTTCTTCCGCAAAGATTGGATACAAATCTTCAGCCTTAAGTGGCTGGTGAGTAGCCGGGTGAATGATTGGTTTCGGCTTTTGTGGCATATCCGTCAGTACGTTGTACCATGCTGTGGGTATGTCTTGTTCGCTCAGTATAAATTTCTTGGTGTCTGACATAATTTTATGTTTTTTGATGTTTTATACAGCAAATGTATAGTTATTGCGTTGAATATGCAAACACCTTGCATAAAATCCGTAATATTTAACATATATTAGCGATAAACATCAATATTTATGCATAACTATGCAAAATATTAATCATCAAGCGACTTGAAAAGATGCCGGGCAGTAAGCTGGCTGTGCACAATAGACGAGTTTACCCCCTGAGCCACCCCAAACGGAGTGATAAATGTAATTACGGCATTTTTGCGAGTGGCTGTAATTTCTTTGAAAGACGACACTCGTTCCCGGAGTTTTTCCTTATAATCTTTGGTAATAACGTATTGACTACCTGCAAACTTACATTCAATAAGGTGAATAATGTTATCTTCTCTTTGGATAATCAAGTCTATTTGGAAACCGCGTTTTTCTTCATCTTTAGCCGGAATATAACGCCACGAAGAGGCTTCCGTGCCAATACCTGTTATACCCAACCCCTTTTTTATTTGCGGAAGATGCTGTAAGCAGATTTCTTCAAAAGTAAAACCTTGCCATGATTCTACGCTCCTATCCGTAAAATGATGTTGCCAATAATTTTCATCTTTACTTCTGTTTGTTTCCACGTATTTGAGGTAAAACAGAGTGTAGAAATCAGACAGACGGTAAAGAGCTTGCTTTTTCTTGTTTCCGAATTGGGAGTAAGAAATAATAAAATCACATCTCTCCAGATTGTCTAAAATCTTGGTGAGATTACCGCCACCGTATTTTGTGCTCTTTTCAATCTCGGCACGCGTAAAGCCTTCGCGTTTTGTGGAAAGCAATTTCACTACATTTATGTATCTTTCCGCATTGTTAAACAGTGCATTGTATAGTTCCTTAAATTCATCACTCAGGTCACCGCCTCTGCGGAATATGAGAGAATCCACATTTTCATTCAGCGATAAATATGGACGTAAGAGGCTTAAATAGTAAGGCACACCTCCAAATATCATGTAGCACTGTATTATATCATATTCGTCCCACCCAAATCCGTGTTCCTCCAGGTATTCTTTACATTCGCAAAGGTAAAAAGGGCGCAAATATATTTTGTGAGTAATGCGGTTATGCAGTCCCCCGCGGTTATCTTCAAGTTTTTCTTTCATCCAACTTGTTGCACTTCCGCAAGCAATAAACATGATGTCGTCTCTATTTTGGACCCAGTTTGACCAGAAATATTCCAATTCAGCCACAAAATCACTTCCATGTGTGTCTATCCATGGCATTTCATCAAAAAATACCACTTTTCGCTTGTCTGTACATTCTTCCAGGTATTTTTCAAGTTGATAAAATGCTTCATGCCAATTTTTCAGTGCCGGGATGCTGTCTTTTCCGGAGTATTTTATCAGTGCTTCTCTGAAATTATTCAGCTGGATTTGTTTGCTTTGATTGTGAGAGCCTACATAACGGAAAGAGTAGGTGTCATTAAAAAATTTGCGTATCAAAAATGTTTTGCCCACTCTGCGTCTGCCGTAAATTACCACAAATTCAGAGCGTTGGGAGTCTAATGCCCACTGCAATTCTTTAAATTCACCTGTTCTTCCTATTATTTTCTCCATAAGGCGTCTTTTTTTTATTTGTTTGCAAATTTAATGCATATTTTTTACAAAAACAAGCGATTTCCGTCCAAATCTATCATTTTTTACCACATTTGGACGAAAATAAGCCGATTTCCGTCAAAATCTCACTTTTTTACCCACATTTGGACGAAAATCGGGAAAATTTCGCCATTTTCTGCATAATTATGCAAAAAGAGCATCAAGGTTAAGCGTTTTGTTTACAACGGAAGAAAAACTGTTTTGCTTCAGTCCCATAGACGTAATCATCACCAGCACAACGGAATGGCTCTTTATATGCTGCTTGGAATCCATAAAAGCATAAATCTTATTCAGCAAATTGGCATGGTAAGCGGAATCAATAGTGTATTCAATCTCGGAGAATTTTATTTCGCAAACATAGTCGGTCCTTTCTCCGTGCCATTCAAGTACGAGGTCTATTTGTGCACCGGGTGTTCCGTCATTTATGCTTCTCCATGCATAGCAACCTGTAAGCGAGCCTATTTTCAGGGCATCGCAAACCTGCTTTTGATGCCTTATAACCAATAATTCAAACATTAGACCCGCCCAAGTGAAAAATTTTGGAGAACGCAATAGAGCACCCCAGCCGTTTTTAACTCCGTTTTCGCTTTCTATTTGACGCAAGTAAAAAATTGAATAGAAGTCAATTAGCTGATAGACAGTTTCTTTTCTTGTTCCTCCTCTCCGCTCATAGCTGCGTGTGATTCCGGACAACTGCAAATTATCTAACATTGTAGATAAACCGCCACCGCTACTTATTTTAAGTTTTTCTGATATTTCATTGCGGGTTAAGCCATAAAAATGCTTGCCTAACAGACGTACTATCTCCAGATATGTGGCTGACGAAGAAAATAGTCCCACATATATGTCCTCAAATTCCTGTTTGGCGGATTTTCCGCTGAAGAATATCCTGTCAAGATTTTCTGCCAATGTGCAGTTGTTTCTTAACATATCCATATAATATGGTATTCCGCCTAATGCCATGTATGATAGGGCTATTTCATATCGTGACATGTGAAAATTTCGACTTAGAAAATATTCCTCACACTCTTTCAAGTCAAAAGGTGTGAGTTCAATTTTCATTGTCAGTCGATTGTAAAGTCCGCCATATTCGCGGATTACGTTGTTTAACATCCAACTTGTTGCCGAACCGCACACCACAAGCACTATGTTCTCTTGATTGCATGCCCATGAATTCCAAAAAAATGCCAATTCGGATACCAATTCGGATGATTGAGGTCCTGCCATCCATGGCAACTCGTCAAGAAATACTACTTTATGCTCTGATTCACTGCTCGATAGCAATTCGCGCAGATAGCGAAAGGCTTCACGCCATGATGTGGGTATTGGTGTTGAAGACGGCATACCGTATTGCAGCAGACTTTCATAGAAATGTACTAATTGTTCTTTGCGATAACTGTCTTCCTGCCTTTCCCCTTCCTTAAAGTATATGCCCACACTGGAAAATGACATATTCTCGCCATATACTTTGTTTATAAGAAAAGACTTGCCTACTCTTCGTCTGCCATATACTGCCAAAAACTCGGATTTTCCGGAGGTCAACAGATATTCCAATTCTGAAATCTCTTTTTTTCTGCCTATTATCTTTGCCATAATCCTTGATGCATTTTTTCTTTAACATCGCAAATATAGCACTTTTTTGGCAAAACTTCGCCAAATTGACAAAAAATTCTTCATTTTGGCGAAGTTTCTCCCCAAACCTATTTAAATTCATAATGCATAATTCATAATGCATAATGTAGTGCTGCGGCATACCGCGGCATCCCAAGCGAACCTGCGGAGCAAACAGGGATACCACCGCCTGTAGTGACGCGGCATGCCGCGGCATCCGTGATAAACCTGCGGAGTGAACCGGAATTCCACAGCCTGTAGTGACGCGGCATGCTAAGTGGACATGCGGAGTGAACAGGGATAGCGTCAAGATGCAAGCTCGGTGGAGCTTGCGGCAATCGGTATCTTGCGGAGTGAACTTGTGGAGAGAACCGGGATAGCGTCAAGATGCAAGCTCGGTGGAGCTTGCGGCAATCGGTATCTTGCGGAGTGAACTTGTGGAGAGAACCGGGATAGCGCCAAGATGCAAGCTCGGTGGAGCTTGCGGCACTTTGTTAACCTCAGGTTGCGGAAGAGGCGAAGCCTATTACGCTACCTGAGGAGAGCAACCAACTACACCCCAAAATTGGCTAGGTCGTATATGACCTTGCCAATTTTGCAAACCGCTAAGTCGCATAGACTTTGCTTCAAACAAATACACTTTGCAACAGCCCAAATACACTTTGCTTCAACCGTCCATAATTAGCTGATGAAAAAATTGGCTGAGCCACAAACAACCCAGCCAATTATGCATTATGCATTATGAATTATGCATTAAAAATCACCTTTTCTTTTTATTCTGCTGTTCACGCAGAGCCGCCTGCTGACGACGCTGAGCCTCCTCCAGACGAGCCAGCCAACCGTTTTTCTTGCGAGGCTTCTTAGCATTTTCCATCATCTGCTGACGCACTTTCTCCTCATTTACACAGCGGCGGAAAATCCACGTTTGTACTATGGTGATAAGCAGTGAGAGGAAATAGTAGTAACTCAAGCCCGAAGCATAGTCATTGAAGAAGAAGAGGAACATCACAGGCATTAGCCACATCATCCATTTCATCATTGGCATAGAATCGCTGCCCGGCTGATTCTGCATATTGATTTTAGTGTAAACGATGTTTGTCACAGTCATCAAAAGACAGAACAGTGACACTTTGTCGCCATACCATGGAATTGAGAACGGCAGTGTGAACACCACGTCAGGAGCGGCAAGGTTTGTAGCCCAGAGGAACGACTGTCCGCGGAGTTCTATACAAGACGGGAAGAACCAGAACATTGCTATGAGCACCGGCATCTGCAGGAGCATCGGCAGACAGCCGGAGAATGGACTTGCACCCGCTTTGGAATAGAGTTCCATAGTTTTCTGCGAGCGTTTCATAGCATTTTCCTGTCCCGGGTATTTATCGTTTATTTCCTTTATTTCAGGAGCCAAAACACGCATCTTTGCCTGAGACATAAAGCTCTTGTATGTAAACGGGAAGATGATAATCTTAATGAAGATTGTGAGCAGTAGGATTATAAGTCCGTAGTTTGAGATAAATCCGCCCAGGAAGTGGAACACCGGAATAATGATGAGAGTGCTTATCCAGCGGATTATAGGCCAGCCCAGCGGTACAAGTTCCGTAAGCTCAAGGTCTTCACCATCTTCACCTGCAATCTGCTCGTCGATATCAGAGAGGAGAGGATAGAGGTTCGGACCAAAGTAAACGTCCATTGCCAGAGGTGTCTCATCTTTGATATTATAGTCCATTGTGGCATTTGCAGTGAAAATCTTGAGTACGTCGGGATTTGATTTCACCACCCTTGAAGCGATGTCCGCAGAACTAAAGTTTGTTCTCGGAATAAAGACCGTGGAGAAGAATTGACTCTTGAAAGCAAACCATTTCACGTCTTGATTCAGCGACTCGCTGTCGTCGCTCATAGACTCCAGTTCGTCAGGTGAATCACCCACAAACTTGTAGTAAATGCTGCTCTGGCGTTCTTCAAACGTTCTGCCCTCCTCCGTGCGGAAAAGGTTTTGTGCCACGCCGAATTCTATAGTAGCCATGCTTGACGGCAGGTAAGACTCCATCTTGTTTTGGATAACTTCCATTGTAGCCACATAGCTGTCTTGCGGCAGAGTGTATTTTATGCCCCAGTAGCCGCCGTTTGCAAAGTCCAGCTTCATAATCACGGTGGAGTCGTTCACAACTTCCGGAGTAAAGTAGAAACTGTCTGTGCCGAAACGCTGCTGAGAAGTGGTGGTGAAAGTGAAAGCGTAGTTTGAATGTTCCGGGCGGAGAACGTGGATATTAGCAGTGTCACCGCCAAGGTAGCTGTAGTATTCCTTCAGCATAGCATCTGCAATACGTCCGCCCTTTGTGGAGAGCGTGAGGTTCAGCACATTGTTTTGCAGAGTGACGTACTGCTCCGTACCTGCCATGTGGCGAGCAAAATCCTGAAACTTAGCGGCATTCGTAATCACCTCGCGGAGATTTGCCACAGCGGATTTCAAGCGGTTCAGAGAGTAGTTTTCAAACTCATTGTTCAAGAGCTTGGTCACGTCTATCACAGTGTCGGCGGCAGCAACGCTTCCCGTAATCGCATCGTCTTTCACGGTGAGATTAACGGTGGAAGTAGCGTATGTCACGCCACCTGTGAGAGTGTCTTGAACACCAATATTTTTAATAGTGGAAACTATTGCGTTTCTTTCAGCTTCAGACACGGAATCCGGCGTCATGGCTCTCACAGCCGCTTCCTGCTCGGCTCTTTCCCGGTCTGCATTCAGCTGTTCTTGTTTAGCTCTTGCTTCAGCAATTTCTTCTTCAGATGGTGCGTTGAGCCACGTAATACCTATCATTACGAGTGTCATCAACAGCAACCCGATTAGGACGTTTTTATTCATTTAGGATATTTTCTTTGTGATGTTTTCTAAAAATTATGTTTATACACATTATTTATTATTATCTTTTCTATAAGCTATGGCTGCACTCACAAAACTGAGGAAAAGCGGATTCGGGTGAAGCACTGTAGAAGAGTATTCCGGGTGATACTGAGTACCCGTAAACCAGCGTAACTGCGGGATTTCCACCACTTCCACAAGGTGAGTGGCAGGATTTTCGCCCACGCACTTCATGCCGGCAGCCTCAAAGCGTTCGCGGTAGTCGTTGTTAAACTCGAATCTGTGGCGGTGACGCTCTTTGACGAGTGTTTTGCCGTAAGCCTTTGCTGCAACGGAATTTTCGTCAAGGAGACATTCGTAAGCACCCAGTCGCATAGTGCCGCCGAGGTTTGAAATAGACTTCTGCTCTTCCATAAGGTCTATAACGTTGTCCGGCGTGGAAGGGTTCATTTCCGTGGAGTTTGCATCTTTGAGTCCCAGCACGTCGCGAGCAAATTCTATCACCATGCACTGCATGCCGAGGCAGATACCAAACGTGGGTATATCATGCTCTCTGCACCATTTGAGTGCCACAAACTTGCCCTCAATGCCTCGCTGTCCGAATCCGGGAGCTATCACCACGCCGTCAAGCGGCTGAAGGAAAGAATCCACATTCTCCTCCGTTACTTTCTCGGAATGGATAAACTTCAGGTTCAGTTTTCTGCCATTGTATGTTGCAGCCTGGAAAAGTGATTCATTTATAGACTTATACGCATCTTGCAGCTCCACGTATTTGCCCACAATGCCTATTGTCACTTCATCTTTCGCATCTTTCATCATCTGCAGGAAGTTCATCCACGGTGCCATGTGCGGCTCACCCTCCGGAGTGATACCCATTTTGCGGAGAATGATTTCGTCCATGTGCTGCTCGTGCATTTTCAGAGGCACCTCATAGATAGAAGGCACGTCTATAGACTGCACCACCGCTTCCGGAGCCACATTACAGAACAATGCTATCTTGCGACGCACCTCCGGAGTGATATTCTTTTCCGTGCGGAGAACAAGGATATCCGGCTGGATACCAACCTCCTGGAGCTGCTTCACGGAGTGCTGCGTAGGCTTGGTCTTAAGTTCCTTTGCCGCAGCAATGTATGGCACGTACGTCAAGTGAATGCAGATGCAGTTCGAGCCAAGCTCCCAGCGGAGCTGACGCACACTTTCAATAAACGGAAGCGACTCGATGTCGCCCACGGTACCGCCTATTTCCGTGATGATAAAATCAAAATTACCCGTATTTCCGAGCAGTTTCACATTTCGCTTTATCTCGTCTGTGATATGAGGCACAATCTGGACCGTTTTGCCCAGATAGTCGCCGCGACGCTCCTTGTCTATCACACTCTGGTAAATACGCCCCGTTGTGATATTGTTTGCACGAGTAGTTTGGATATCCGTAAAACGTTCATAGTGACCCAAGTCCAAGTCCGCCTCATGCCCGTCAACAGTGACGTAACATTCGCCATGTTCGTAAGGATTAAGCGTACCCGGGTCAATATTGATGTACGGGTCAAACTTCTGGATTGTCACACGATAGCCGCGAGCCTTAAGCAAGCAAGCAACAGATGAAGATATGATGCCTTTACCCAATGAAGACACTACACCTCCTGTTACGAAAATATACTTTGTTTCCACGTGAAAAAGTATTATATATATTTTTTGTGCTACAAAGGTAATAATAATTTCTCAATCGTGAAAATAAGTGTGACAGGAAGAATTCGCACAATAGGCTCTTATGCTTATTTGCCAAAGAAATCCGCTATTTTTGCGATAATTCTTTCGCAAGCCTTGCCGTCACCGTAAGGATTGGCTATAAGTTTGTTTTTCTCGTAGTAATCATTATCGTCAAGAAACTTTGATGCAGTATCCACAATCAATTGTCTGTTTGTGCCAACGAGTTTTATCGTTCCCGCTTCCAATGCCTCCGGACGCTCCGTGACTTCACGCATGACGAGGACCGGTTTTCCGAGCGATGGAGCCTCTTCTTGAATACCTCCGCTATCCGTGAGGATAATGTAAGCTTTCTGCATCATGTACACGAAGTAAAGATAGTCCAGCGGCTCTATAAAGAATACATTTTTATGTTCGATATTGCCGAATGTCTCATTTATTGGCTTGCGGACATTGGGGTTAAGGTGCATAGGATAAAGGAAATCCACGTCAGGATATTTGCAAGCCAGGTCACGGAGGGCTCCACAAATATTTTGGAAACCTTCGCCAAAGTTTTCACGGCGATGACCTGTGACAAGAACCAGCCTTTTGCCGGAATCCAATCTTGAGATATCATAACCGGATTCCGTGACGAATCTGCGGAGCTGCAATTCCAAATCCGAGTCCTTGTTTATTTTTTCTACAACCGTCATGAGAGCATCAATCACAGTGTTTCCCGTAACCGCAATTTGATTTTCTTTTACCCCCTCGGAAGTGAGATTGTCGTGAGAGCGAGATGTTGGAGAAAAATGAAGTGTTGCAATACGCCCCGTAATCTGCCTGTTCATTTCTTCCGGCCAGGGCGAATAAATATCGTATGTCCTAAGTCCTGCCTCCACGTGCCCTACCGGAATTTGTGCATAAAAAGCGGCTAATGCTGCAGCGGTGGACGTTGACGTGTCTCCATGCACCAAAACAATGTCCGGGTTGGATTCCTTTAAGATATCTCTCATTCCCACAAGAATACGAGATGTGATATCGTAAAGATCTTGTCCTTGTTTCATTATGTTCAGGTCATACTGAGGCTTTATATCAAAAAGGTGTAAAACCTGGTCGAGCATTTGTCTATGCTGACCGGTAACGGTTACTATTGTTTCAAAGCGGGCGTCTTTTTGAAGTGCTTTTACGAGCGGTGCCATCTTTATAGCTTCAGGACGAGTCCCGAAGATTAGCATAATACGATTTGTTCCCAAGACGATTATAAATTATTTAACATGTAACGATACGAGAAAATAGCATAGTTGTATTGGCGTCTCCAGCGAGATGGATTTTTTATGAAGCGGTACATAAACTCAACACCCATTTTTTGCCAAATTTTTGGTGCTCGTTTCACATTGCCGGTGTAAACATCATAGCTTCCGCCTAAACCTACATATACCGCTCCGGGGCAAACGGATTTGAGTTCTTCCATAAGAAATTCCTGTTTAGGGGTGCCCATTGCAACAAAAACGGCATCCGGTTGCTTCCCTTTTATATCTGAAACAAGATTATTGCGGTCTTCTTCTGTTTTTATAAAACCATTGCGGTGACCGACTATGTTTATATCCGGATATTCCTCTTTCAATTTCACTATTGTCTGCTCGTGAATGGCGGGACTTGCACCGATAATATAAAACTTCCAGTCGCTATGGTGACGATTGATAATCTGTAGCCACAGTTCACATCCGGGAAGTCTTACCGTATCTTTCAATCCTTTTCTGCGTAATACTTTAACTGCTCCAAATCCATCACAATAACCAATATTGCGATTTATGAGAGACTTGAGCTTGTCTGATGCAGAAATAATTTTCTCCGCATTTATTGCTACATATATAGACGGATTCTGCTCTGTATAATCCAGCAAATCATTCCATGAGGAAAATGTGAACGTTCGGATACCGTTTATCAAACGATGTTCTCTTTCCATAGATATACGCAAATTATATTCAAGTCAAACTATCGGCGGAAAATGCCACAGAAGTCAAGTATTGTCTTGTTTGAATCCCACTTAAGCTCCTTAAACGGAGCGTGTGCTGTCAAAAACACCGCTATATCCGCTTTTTTATATGCTTCACAATAAGGAGTAAGAGGAATCTCACCAAAACTCCGGATGTTAGGTTCCACAATCAGAATTTCGCTGTCTTTTATTTCGCTGTAAATAGTGGTTGCTATTTGTTTTGCAGGAGATTCACGGAGGTCATCAATATTTGGCTTAAATGCCAAACCCATCATGGCAACAACAGGATTTTTGCCGTTTTTTAATTTGTACTCAAGAATGGCATTTTTGATTTTTTCCACACACCAGAGTGCCTTGTAATTGTTTATTTCGCGTGCAGATGCAATAATTTTCGCTTCTTCCGGGAATTGTGCGGTGATGAAGTATGGGTCAACCGCAATACAATGCCCGCCAACACCGCAACCGGGTTGCAGAATGTTTACTCTAGGGTGTTTGTTTGCCAAATTTATAAGTTCCCATACATTTATTCCGGCTTTATCACAAATTAGCGATAACTCATTTGCAAAGGCTATTTGTACGTCTCTCGAAGAGTTCTCCGTGAGTTTACACATTTCTGCAGTGCGTGCATTTGTGGGATGAAGTGTTCCTGTTACAAACTGAGAGTAGAATTCAATCGCTTTTTGAGTGGATTCCGGATTTATGCCTCCGATTACTCGGTCGTTATGAATCAGTTCATATATCACATTGCCGGGCAGTACTCTTTCCGGACAGTATGCAATATATATTTTCCCTTCAAGTTCCGGACGTTCACGGAATATTAATTCTGTCATAATCTCTGTTGTACCAACAGGAGAGGTTGACTCTATAACGTAAAGGTCGCCCTCTTTCAAAAATGGAATAACCGCACGAGTCGCTGCCTCTACGTATGATATATCCGGCTCATGCTCACCCTTGAAAGGAGTGGGTACAACCATAAAATAAGCATCTGATTCTTTTGGAGTTACAGAAGCACTAAGTTTCCCGGATTTCACCACTTCTTGCAGCATTTCTTCCATTCCGGGTTCTATAATATGGAGATGACCCTTATTTGTCATCTCTACAACTTTACTATTGATGTCAACTCCGGTTACATCTACATTGCCGTATTTTGCGGCTATGATTGCTGTTGGCAATCCGATGTAACCCAAGCCCATAAAACATGCCTTCATTGCTATTTATATAAATATATTAAATAATTATGCAAAGATAGCAATTATATCGCAAACAGCATAATTTTTAAATAGGAAACATCATTTTAGCACCTCACCAAGGTGCTCTTCACTTTGGGAAACCAGAAAAAGGCGGTCTCCGATGTAGAGCTGTGTTTTGCCGGTGGGAACAAGGAATTTGCTGCCGCGTTTCACCATTACTACGAGGGTGTTTGGCGGCAGAGTGACGTCTTTGAGCATTGTGCCGTTTTCCAGAAGATTGCCGCGGACTTCTATTTCCATGGTGGAGGCACTTATCTCGTCCGGGAAATGGATGTTTATCTCCGGCTCGTTCAGAGGTGATTTCAGGTTCAGCCACCCTGCCATTTTTTCTATCGTGGTGCCCTGCACAAGGAGGGATATTATGGTGATGAAAAACACCATGTTAAACATAAAGCCGGATTCCGTCACTTCCGGGCATGTGAGTACGTATGCCGCAAAAATTATGGGCACCGCTCCTCGCAATCCTACCCACGATACAAACAGTTTTGACTTCATATCAAGCGACTTAAACGGTAGCAGACAGAGATAAACGGCTACCGGACGCGACACTAATATCATGAAAAGACCGAGTATCAAACCGGGTACTATTATCTGCGAATTTATCACTTCATGCGGGTTTACGAGCAAGCCGAGTGTGAGGAACATCACAATCTGTACCAGCCATGTGAAGCCGCCGAAAAAGGTGGTGATGGTATGTTTCATGGCAAGTTTCGTGTTGCCCACCACAAGTCCGGCAAGATAGACTGCAAGATAGGCGTTGCCGCCGATGAGTTCCGTTACGGAGAATGTGAAAAAGATGCAGGCAAGCATCATCACGGGGTAGAGAAACTCATTGTCGGAATTTAGCCTGTTTATCACTTTTGCGGAAAGCCAACCCACTGCCAGCCCGCCGGCGGCACCGAGCAACAACTGCATCACGAGTTTGATGGCGGAGTTGCCGAGGGTGGCGGCTGTAAATTCCTCACCCGTGCCTACGAGCCCCACGAGTATCACCACGAGCAGATATGCCATCGGGTCGTTACTTCCGCTCTCAAATTCAAGCATCGGTTTGAGGTTGTTTTTCAGTCCGGTGCGTGAACTGTTCAGAATGGAGAACACGGAGGCGGAATCCGTTGACGACATTATAGCGGCAAGCAGTAGAGATTCCGTGAATGTGAGATTATAGTCCGGAGAGATATATTTGAGCAGAAAATAGATGAAACCACCTGTGACAACGGTTGTTAGCATCACTCCCAGTGTGGCGAGAGTGATACCTTCTTTCCACACGGGGCGAATCTCGCTAATCTGCGTATCCACGCCGCCGGAAAAGAGAATCACGCTCAGAGATACCATTCCTATAAGTTGTGCCGTCTCAGCACTGTCAAAGTGAATGCCGAATCCGTCAACTCCTGCCACCATTCCCACTGCCAAAAAGAGCAAAAGTGCAGGCATACCGAAGCGGCTACCCGCTTTTCCTACTAACACGCTCATAAACAGCAGTATAGCGGTGATAAGCATAATGTTACTTCCTGTTATTTCCATCCTTATTTTTTCTTTTCTTTACAAAGATAACAATTTTCCACCTCTTTTTGATTAATCTCCCGGCAAAATGTAGTGACGTGGCATGCTACGGCATCTCAAATGAAGCTGTCAAGAGTCAAGAGTCAAGAGTCAAGAGTATTGTAGTGACGTGGCATGCCACGGCATCTCAAATGAAGCTGTCAAGAGTCAAGAGTCAAGAGTCAAGGGTCAAGAGACTTTGGCGTTACATAGAAAATTCGGTACAATATTTGCTGATAGAAAAAAAAGAACTAAATTTGCCAAATAAAACGTATAATACATAAACAAATGTTAGAAATCATCTCCACCTGGGAATTTTGGCTGATTATGGCAGCCATTTGCGTAGTCCTTGAACTGCTCACAAACACTTTTGCACTTTTTGCCATTGCCGGAGGATGTCTCGTGGCTGTGTTGCTGAACCTTTTGGATATGGGTGTGGCAGCGGAAATAGTGGGAATGTGTTGCGGTGCCATAATCACTTTTATCTGCTTTAAGCCGCTGGTACGTCGTCACTTAAAAAGCAAAGAGCCGGATTATAAAAGCAATATTGATGCTCTTATCGGCAGAGAAACTATCGCACTGCAGGATGCAGACGAGTCCGGCATCACTCGCGTCAAAATTGACGGCGACAACTGGCAAGCTCGCTCAGAAAAAGACGACTGCGTGAAAAAGGGCGATAAACTCAAAGTGACAGGCTACGATTCCATAATCCTCATCGTGGATAAATTATAGAAAACCACCTAACAAAAAACATAAAACTATGGCTATTGACACAATGATTTTTTTAGGACTTCTCGCTCTGATAGTCTTAATTTTAGTTTCTAAAGGCGTTATCGTCGTTCCGCAGTCTGAAACACGCGTTATCGAACGACTTGGACGCTTCCACAGTGTGCTGAACCCGGGTTTGAACCTCATCTGGCCTTTTATAGACAGACCAAAACTCGTTTATATCCGCAGAGTGGAACCTGTGGGCTACGGCAGAAGCATTGTCCGCCTTTCCATGACACCGATTATCGACCTCCGCGAACAGGTCTATGACTTCCCGTCACAGCAAGTTATCACTAAAGATAACGTTACCACGGAAATAAACGCACTGCTCTATTTCCAAATCGTGGACCCGAAAAAGGCTGTCTATGAGATTGATAACCTGCCAAACGCTATTGAAAAACTTACTCAAACTTCGCTCCGTAACGTTATCGGCGAACTGGAACTTGACGAAACTCTCACTTCTCGCGATACTATCAACTCTCGCCTCCAGGCTATCCTGGACGATGCCACAAACAAGTGGGGTGTAAAAGTAAACCGCGTGGAACTCCAGGACATTACGCCTCCGGAAAGCGTACGCGAAGCTATGGAAAAACAGATGCAGGCAGAGCGTAACCGTCGTGCGGAAATCCTCAACGCCGAGGGTGAAAAGAAATCCATGATTCTCCGCTCTGAAGGTGACCGACAGTCTGAAATAAACGCTGCGGAAGCCGTCAAGCAGTCGGAAGTGCTCCGTGCCGAAGGTGAAGCTCGTGCAAGAATCCTCCGTGCGGAAGCGGAAGCTGAGGCAATACGTCGTGTGGCTGATGCTATCAAGGAAACACAAACGGATCCTGCCACTTATATGCTCGCCATGAAGTACATAGAAACACTGGAGCAAATGGTTTCCGGAAAGGACAACAAAACCGTTTATATCCCTTACGAGGCTTCCGGTGTTCTCTCCTCTATCGGTTCTATAAAGAACCTTTTTAATCAGAAATAATTTTATTTAACTTTTTTAATCTCTGCAAGGAACGTATCTTATCTTTGCAGTTAATGATATGATAAAGCATTTGGCGGCACTCGTTGCCTTACTCCTGTCCTCGCTGCTTATCTCAGGCTGCAGCGATAAGAAAAAAGAAGACCCGGAACCGCCGGCACCTACGGGTAGCCGCACGGTTCTCGTGTATATGGTAGCAAACAATAGTCTTGGCGGAGAAACTGCAGAAAGCGGCTTTGACTACAACGATCGCAAGGAAATGATTGCAGCGGCTAAAAACGGTGACCTCGGCACTTCTCGTTGGCTCGTTTATTACTGCTCCAGGTATGCCGCTCCGGAACTCCAGGAACTCACTGAGGAAGGTTTCAAAACCGTCAAGACTTACGATAGCACCACTCCTTCCGTGTCTCAAGATAGAATGAAAGCCGTGATTGCGGATATGAAAAAAATTGCTCCCGCAGAACGCTACGGACTCGTCCTCTGGAGTCACTCCAGCGGTTGGCTGCAAGACGGCATTATTGAATCGCGCGGCGAGGAAAATGCCCTCTCTTTCGGCGATGACAAAGGGAAAAGAATGAATATCACTTCTCTCCGAGATGCTATCGCAGGACAAGGCTTCGACTATATCTATGCGGACGTGTGCTTTTTCAACACCGTGGAGGTGGCATACGAGCTGAAAAGTGCTGTGAAAACTATTGCCGGCTCCACTACGCAACTACCTGCAAACGGGCAGCCTTACGACAAAAATCTGAAGCTCCTCGCCGCTTACAATGCGGACCTCGTGGCTGCTGCCACAAATACTTTCGAGGACTATAATTCCGCTTCAAGCGGCACCAAATGGTGCACTATGTCCGTCATAAACACTGCAGGCATGAACGAACTCGCTCAAGCCACAAAACGTATTTATCAGACTTCCACATATCCTGTAAACTATTTTCCGCAAGTGCTTGAGGACATCTCCACTTGCTATTATTACGACTTGAGCCATTTTGTTCAGGCTCTTTCGCCTGCCGCTTTCCCGGAATGGGAAATTGCTCTGAACAATGCAGTGCTTTACGCTGCCGCTACGGAGCGACTTCGCGGCGGAACCACTATCAATAGCCACTGCGGACTCTCAACGTACATATTGTCGTCTGAAACAAGCAGTACCGTTAAAAATTACGACACTCTGGCTTGGTTCAACGATGTCTCTCAATTTCAGCCACTTCCATAAAAATTATTCTTTATAACAAATGTTTCAAACTCCGGAAATACCTGCAGAAGAATTAGAAAAAGCATCAGAGGAAATTGCCAAGTGGAAAGCTCTCTCGTTTGATGAGCTGATGAATAAATTAGTGGAATCCATGGTGCAATTCGCCATAGACCTCACTGTGGCAATAATTGTGTTCTATATCGGTAAATTTATCATTAACCGCATCCACAACCTCATTGCCATAATCCTGCTCAAACGTAAGGCGGACCGCTCGCTCACCACTTTCCTGCTGAGCCTCATCCGCATGGTGCTTTACTTTGTGCTGGTGATAATCTGCGTGGGTATTCTGGGTATAGAAACCAGCTCTTTCCTCGCCCTCTTTGCCTCTGCCGGTGTGGCTATCGGTATGGCACTCAGCGGCACACTCCAGAATTTTGCCGGAGGTGTGCTTATTCTCCTCTTAAAGCCTTATAAGATAGGTGATTACATTGAAGCACAAGGCTATAGCGGCACTGTGAAAGAAATCCAAATTTTCCATACGCGAATTGTGACGCCGGACAATAAATCCATAATTCTGCCAAACGGAGGTCTATCCACAAGTAGCATAAACAACTGGTCCAAAGAGGATTATCGCCGTATTTCATGGGATATTGCCATTTCGTATGGCGATGATGTGGAGAAAATGCGTGCCACTGTACTGGAAATGTTTGCCGCAGACGATAGAATAGTGGAAAAATATGTGGAAGACGACCGCGTAAAGCATAATGAACCGGAAGACGGCATTCCTGACGATGTTGAAGATGAACCGGAAGCAGACGATAAGCCACGGGGCTTCTTCGGTCGCCTTTTCCACCACAACCAAAAGGTGAAAAATGCCATTGACGAATGGCGTGAAAGAAAAAAAGAGCAATTAAAAACCATGCTCCCGCGTGTGGACCGCTCTCCGGCTATTATCCTGGAGGAACTTGCAGACAGTGCAGTGAAAGTGACCATCCGTGCTTGGGTTCGCTCAGAAAACTATTGGACAGTTTATTATGACTACAACGAACGCTTTTACAACGAACTGCCTAAGCGTGCCGGTGTAAACTTCCCATTCCCGCAAGTGGATGTGCATATCACTAAATAGTAGCGCTCTCGGCGTTAGCCGAGAACTCCGAGTGCTCCGAGAACTCCGAGTTCTCCGAGAATTCTAATTCCTCACATGCGGATAATAAATCTGCAATTTTAGTCCGAAAGACAGTTTGAGAATGTCACCCCAGTGGAGAGTGTGATTTGTGGCTTTGGAAACCACATACAGCTCGTTTGTGCCTATCTCGTAAAAGAAGGAAACGGCACGCCAGCGGTCGCTCTTGGGGTAAAAAGTGATGCTTTGACCTAAAAATACGTTAAAACGCATTTTTGTGCTGAAATTATAGTAACTGTTCGGGTATTTTCCCGGTTCTTTTTCCCAAAACTCTTCGCCGCTGATAGTGTTCACGTAAAGTCCGCAGGCAAAAGGCTCGTAGGAAAACTGTTTGCGGAAATGCAAGTGCCAGGGCGTGTATGTCTGCTTGAGCGTAAACGTGAAGCGAAATTTATCTGAATAAGCATTTGGGAGAAAACCGATAAAAGAGTCTGTGTTCCACTGTCCTGTTTTGCCGTATTCCCAGCCCACGCCAAAGGAGAGAAAACCCATGCCGCCGGCGTATTGCATCTTCACGTTTTTAGGCTTCACTCGTTCCCAGCCGTTATAGTGCCAGTCTGTACGCTTGTCCCATTGCCACACGCGGAGTGTGTCTGCTTCCTCTGCCGCTGCGGAGAGAACTGTTATGAGCAGTAATGCTAATATCTTAATATTCAACCACTTCATAGCTGTATCCTTCAGGTGTTATGTGAAACAAAAGAAACTGTCGTTTGTCGGCACAGGGGCACTGGTAGTAAAAAATTCCGTTTTCAAAGAAATCCACCACCTTGAATGTGTGCAGGTGCCCGTTCAGGCAAAATTGCAGATTTGGAAACTGCGTGATTGAATAGTTAAACAGTTTTAGGACATTATTGTTGAATTGGTCCGATTGTGGAGGTGAGTGCATGGCAACGATGGTTTTGTTTGCCTCCTCAGGGAAATTTTCAATCTCGTCTTCAATAAAAGCAAAGTCCGGCACCATGTGGGAATAGTCGTACTCCAACGCATTGGTATTTAGGCAGATAAACCTTACGTTTCCGGCAGTGAAAGCAAAATTTTCCTCACCGAAAATTGTGGTAAAAACACTCTGACCGGTAGCAAGGCAGTCGTGGTTGCCGAGCAAGCAAACGTATGGCACATTGAGTTTGTTCAGGATGTCTCTTTGCTGCTCAAACTCCATTTTGGCACCAAAATCCGAGATGTCGCCGCAGTGCACCACGAATTCCACATCTTCTATTTTGTTTATGGCTTCTACGGCATGATTTGTCTCGTCATACCATCGTTGGGTGTCACTGATGACGGCGAAAGTGAACGCCGTTTTGCCTTTCATCTTTTCCTCTATAGCCTTGATATTCCGTGCATTGATGTCCTTATCACCGTGTATGTCAAGGTCATACGGGTGATATTCTATCATATCGCAGCCTGCGAGAAAGAGTGAAACAATTATGCAATAAAGGTTAATTTTCATAAAAAATTTATCTTTCCGCAAAGGTCGCAAAATTTTATGAAATATCATTTGCCGATTTGTCGGCAAAAGTGGCAAAAATCGGAGATTGAAGCCTGCAAATTCAGAAGATTCAGCAAAGTCAGACCTTTTTTCTATATGCTGATTCAAATGTATATCACGTTTGATTTCCATGTTTTAGAGAATTTTTTTGGTCAAATGACCACTTTTTTATCGCAAAGATAACTTTTTTGTTTGTTATTTACAACTAACAATTATAAAACAGGCTCTAAAACTGATAATACATCGGCACGTATTTTTGCAGGAGTTCTTTCACGTCTGCCCAGGGAGCATAGATTTTGCCGTCAGGGAAGAGGCTTACGGGCTTTTCGTTAAGGTCAAAACGGGCATAATAGTCACCCTTGGCGGTTTTGTAAAGTACCATTTGCAAGTTTGCCGCCATAGGAGCGATTTTGAAGTCGCACCAGTGAAGTCGCACGGTGTCAAAATAGTTTGTCATATAGTATGCTCCCGGCACTCTCATCAGCGAGAGCAGCGGGAAAAGCGTCTCTGCATGTGCAAATCGCAAATTGATGTTGTATGCGTTTTTACCGCTTATAAAATCCTCCGTATTGCTGATAATGTCCAGCAGCAATGGTGATGCAATATCTGCAGGAACGGTGGAGATAGTGCTGCCGGCACGTTGAAGATATTGGCGGAGATTAAAAGCAGCCCAGAGAGAATTTATCTCGTCTTTCGTGAAAAATTCAGATAAATCCGCATCAAGTCCCATAGCATCAAGTCCTGCCAGAACATAGTATTCCGCAAGTGCAAGTTCTCGCGCTTCAGAGTCCTCTATATCAAGACTTTTCACGCATTTCTGCAGTGCTGTCAGAGGCAGGAATCGTTCCATAAAAGCATCGTATGGCTGTGACCAGCGACCGGATTTGCGGTAGTCTGCATAGTCCTCGTCTGTGTCAAACGGACGGAGCAAGTCGGAATTTGAGCGACCCGTAAAAGTGGCAATTTCCACCTTATTGTTAAGCCTGTCTATCTGGTGCACAAAACTCATCATACTCATCAGACATCGCGGAGAATAAGATGAAACAGCCTTTATGTTTCCGTTCTCAAACACCTCCGGATAAGCCATATACATTCGTGAGGCTACCCCTCGCATTTCCGCCATACCCAGGGAATCAAGTGCTCCCCATCTGCCCTCGGATGTGGAAATAACGTATTCCGTGATGGCTTTCAGCCTTTTTCCGGTGCCGGTGAGAGTTGCTGCGGAGTCGGCATGGTTTAGAAATTCCAGCAGTGCTGCAGCATGCATGGAAGAAGCCGGGAAGCGGCTGCCATGCCTGCCTATATGGCTGATATACACTGGAGTAAGGCTATCCGGGTATGCTTGTATGCTCTCCACGGTAGGGTAGGGCGAGAGGCTGCCGCGGCAGTCGTCAAAAGTATAGTTTGTGGCAGTGGGGTCTGCCGCCCAAGCGGTGGCACAAAGGAGCAGACAAACTAAAAAGCTATAATGTTTCATAATATTCACTTATTTTCGCCAAAGTTACTGATTTTTCATTAACTTTGCCACACAAAAACATCAAAAAAATGTATTCTACGGAAGAAATACGTGCTTTTCTGGATAGCAACGACATTGCTGCCGCCGTTTTGGCTGCCACTGAAAGAATAGCCTTTGACATCAACGATGATGCCGCTTGGTATCTTCGCGGTAAGGCTCAGTGGAGGCTGGGTAATCATGCGGCAGCCATCTCGGATTTTGAGCATGCCGTGACTTTAAACCCGGACAGCGAGGCTCGTCACGCACTGGAAATGTCTCGCGACATACTGGACTTTTTTAATCCGGACTTGCTGAACCCATAATTTGCTCCAAAAAGTCTCCATTTATAATGGAGGGATTTGTCCATTTCAAATGGAATGATTATATTTGCAAAAAAATCAGCGATATGATAAGCAAGAGAAGCATACAAGACGCAATCATCGGTCAGTGCCAATCTATAGGCAAAAAAAAGTCCTATACGCGTGAGGCACTGAAAGATATACCATTTGGTATAAAAAATTACGCTCTAATAATCACCGGAATACGCCGCTGCGGCAAAAGCACTCTGCTTGAGCAACTTATGGAGAGCCAAGCAGCAAGCGGCAGAAATATTTTGTACTTAAATTTTGATGTTCCGGCACTTTACGGCTTTACGTTCGACAGTTTCCAATTGCTTGATATGATAATTGAGGAAAAAGGCTACAAAACGCTGTTTTTTGATGAAATTCAAGTGGTTGAGGGCTGGGAAGTGTATGTCAGAAGTAAGTTGGAAAGCGGTTTTGAGGTGGTAATCACAGGTTCTAATGCTTCTTTGCTGAGCCGTGAATTGGGAACAAAACTCACGGGCAGACATATAGACCGGGAACTGTTTCCGTTTTCTTTCTCGGAGTTTTGCGGATTTAAGAGCATGGTTCCTTCCTCGTATTCTCTGGCGGAATATTTAAATCTGGGCGGTTTCCCTGCATTTCTTGAAACACAAGAGCCTGCGATACTTGAGGAACTTGTGAACGACATTATCTATCGCGACATTGCGGTAAGGTACGGCATAAACGATGAAAATACGCTTAAAATGTGTTTTTCGCTTTTGCTTTCAAACTTTGGCGGACTTATTTCCGCGAGCAAACTTAAGCAGCAGTTAGGTGTGAAATCCACTACCACTATCACAGACTATCTTTCTTTTTTCAGGCAAACGTATCTCCTGGATTTTATTCCCAAATTTTCTTTTTCCGCCAAGGCACAGGTGATAAATCCTAAGAAAGTGTATTGTGTGGATACCGGAATTTTGTCTGTTGTAAACAGAAATTTCTCGGAAAATGCAGGTAAAAAATTAGAAAATGCTGTTTATGCGGAGTTAAGGAGAAAAAATAAGGAAATTTTCTATTATAGCAATGCTTTGCACGAGTGTGACTTTATTCTGGCAAACTCTCTGGTGCCACACACGGCTATCCAAGTGTGCTATAAACTTACTCCGGAAAATTTGAATCGAGAAGTGAACGGACTCGTTTTTGCGATGGACGAATTAAATATCGGCAGCGGGGTGATAATCACTTTTGACGATGAAGACGCTATCGTGAAAGACGGCAAAACTATACAAGTGGTGCCTTTTTACAAATACTTTGTTTCATAATTTTGCTTCATAATTTCATCTTTTTGCCAAAAATCCGTGGCAAAGTGATGATAAGTGAAAATTTCTTGGTAACTTTGCTTGATTAAAGCCTGTTTCTTTATGAAACAAGATTTAAAGCACATTCACATTACTCTTAACACCACTTTTATGCAACAGGTAAAACCCAAAAAAGCACTCGGACAGCATTTCCTCACGGACCTGAGCATCGCTCGCAGAATCGCCGACACTCTCAGCGATTATCCGGATATGCCCGTGATTGAGGTGGGACCGGGTATGGGCGTGCTTACTCAGTTTCTAATTGAAAACGGTCACGACGTAAAAGTGGTGGAATTAGACTCGGAAAGTGTGGATTTCCTCAAGGCTAATTTTCCAAAACTCGACGGCAAAATTGTGGAGGCGGACTTCCTTGCTCTGGACTTGGCAAGACTTGTGCCGGAAGGTGCAAATTTCTGTGTGATAGGTAATTACCCATATAATATTTCATCGCAAATTTTCTTCCATGTCCTGGAATATAAGAACCGCGTGACCTGCTGCTCCGGTATGCTCCAGAAAGAAGTGGCAGAGCGTCTTGCCGCAAAACCGGGCACGAAAGCTCGCGGCATCCTCTCCGTGCTCTTGCAGGCTTGGTACGATGTGGAATACCTTTTCACGGTGAACGAAAACGTTTTTAACCCGCCGCCAAAAGTTAAATCCGGGGTGATAAAAATGACCCGAAACAGCGTCACGGAACTCGGTTGCGACGAAGGACTGTTCAAGACGGTGGTGAAAACGTCGTTCGGACAACGGCGAAAAACGCTCCGAAACTCGCTCCGTGGACTGTTGCCGAACACTGCTCCGCAGGAAACGTTTGATGACAAAATTTGGACGCTGCGACCCGAGCAACTCTCAGTTCAGCAGTTCATTTACCTCACAAACATTATCGCTGAGCTGCGGCAATAATCAGTCAATATTATTTCCTAAACCACCACACATTTTTTTTGATTCAAAATGAAAGAGTTTACACCGGAATACCTCGAAAATATTAAAAGCATCGTTGCCGCTCGTGACAGCGAAGCTGCACAGCGTGAGCTGGAAGATATGCACCCGGCAGATATTGCCGAACTTTACCAGGAACTGGAACTTGAAGAAGCGGAGTTTTTATACAAACTCCTTGACGAGGACACCGCTGCGGACGTTATTATGGAACTTGATGAGGACGACCGCCGTAAACTCCTTGAAAATATGTCTGCGGAGGATATCGCTCAGCAGATAGACCACTTGGAAACGGACGAAGCCGTGGACCTTATCCAAGAGCTTGACCTTGAGGACGATGAGCGTGACGAAATCCTCTCGCACATCGACGACGTGGAGCAGGCGGGCGACATCATAGACCTCCTCAAGTACGACGAGGACACCGCCGGAGGTCTTATGGGTAAGGAAATGATTGTGGTAAACGAAAACTGGTCCATGCCGGAGTGCATCAAGCAGATGAGAATGCAAGCAGAGGATATGGACGAGATTTACTACGTCTATGTGGTGGATAACGACGACAAACTGCGTGGTATCCTACCTTTGAAAAAACTCATCACTCACCCGTCAATCTCCAAGATTAAGCATGTGATGGAAACGGATCCCGTGGCGGTGAAAACTGATACTCCCATCGACGATGTGGCTCTGGACTTTGAGAAATACGACCTTGTGGCAATGCCTGTTGTAGATTCCATTGGCAGACTTGTGGGACGCATCACCGTTGACGACATCATGGACGAGGTTCGTGAATCCAGTGAACGTGACTACCAGTTGGCATCCGGTCTTTCTTCCGATGTTGATGCGGAAGATAATATTTTCGCACAGGTGGGAGCTCGCATTAAGTGGCTCATTATAGGCATTATAGCAGGTATCGGTGCAGCATGGATTCTTGGACTTTTCGAGGAGCAGCTCCAGGCGGTGACGGCACTTGCACTCTTCATCCCTATTATTTGCGGAACGGGCGGAAACGTGGGAGTACAGGCATCTGCAATCGTTGTTCAGTCACTTGCAAACGGCACACTGGAAGTGAAGCATTTTGCATCGCACGTGGGTAAGGAATTTCTCATCGGACTCGTAAATGCCTCCATAATTGCAGGTGTGGTGCTGCTTTACAATATATTCTTCGGACCGGACGAATTGGCTGTGACTCTGTCTGTTACGGTTTCCCTCTTCATTGTGGTGATATTTGCCACATTCGTAGGCACGGTGGTGCCGCTCTCGCTGGAACGTATGGGAATAAATCCGGCAGTAGCCACCGGTACTTTCATTCAGATACTGAACGACATCGTGGGAATTATCATCTACGTCTATGTAGCAAAGTATTTCCTCTCAATCCTCACTAATTAACGTCAAGATGCAAGCTCGGAGAGCTTGCGGCAATTAGTAATCACTGAAGAATTTAGGACGTATCACTATACCCGCACGGAGCTTGCTCACGTGCTCCTTATAGTCCAGCAGACCCTCGCCATAGCCGCAGTAGTACTGTGCAAAGAGGCTCCAGTCGGAATTTTTGGAAAAACGATAGCTTACTTCCGCTATCACGTTGTAGTTCAGCCTCCAGCCCTTACGTTTCACCAGGATTAGCGACCCGGACCACTTCTGATTTTCAGACATCACCTGCGTACCCACCTGGTAAATGCCCACATAGTCCAGCAGGTCTGTGTTATGTTCGCCGTCAACAATAGGTAACCAAGCCTTGTAGTGTATCATAAGTGTCTTATCCACAATGATATTGGCACCAAGAGATACACGGTTCCACGAGCGAGAGTCCTCCTCATCCTTGCCGTTGCTCTCGTGCTCCACTTGCAGGCGTATTTTACCGATATATCTGCCGTTTGAGTAAAGTGGCTTTGCGATTCCGATACCCGGATTGAAATTAAGGTCCCTCATAGGCAGAGATTCCTCAAGCACGTTCCAAAACACCTTTTGAGTATAGTAAAAATAGAGGTAAGATCCCCATGGAAGAGTATTTTTAGTAAGTTTTGCTTGAATAGACAACTGAAATTTTACGTCGGAATTATGTGCGTCAGGTTTTTTGTTTATCGGGCAGCCGTAGATAAAATAGTTGTCCTTAAACAGTGAAAACATCGGCTCATCTTTCTCATAGTATTCCTTTATTTTGTCTTCCTCAAATGGCTCCTGCGTTTCCACCTCTACAATCTGTGAACTCAAATTCGGAGCGGAAAAAATCATGGTCAAAATGATTAGCAAAAACAGTTTCTTGGACATACTCGTAAAATTTTTTGCAAAATTAGTAAAATTTCAGTGTTCCGTATTGTTTCAAATGTCGGAATTAGTGGCATTATTTACACATTTTAGCATAAATTGGCTTGTACCTAACTCCGCGATGACGCATTGACACATGTTGATAGTAGTTGTAACTTT
>JBJECR010000145.1:0-5972 GCA_051871275.1 Muribaculaceae bacterium
CAAAGTTAACACATTATTTCTTTGCTGCAAAAAAATGTTTCAAAAAGAAATAATATTTATGGATTTTTAAGTGATTATTCTTTGCAGGTTCTCTTTGGATGCCATTATATAATTCCCGTCATATAAAAGGGAATGTAAAGCAATTCATTTTCGCCCACTTGAAAATCTTTAGTGTAAATAAGGTAACTGTTTTTGATTCGTGATGAGAATTTTGCTCTGAAAGTATCTAACGATGTGTGAGACTTATATCCCGATGATTTAACCTCAATAGGACATATCTTGTTTCCACGAGACAAAAGGAAATCAATTTCACACAAGTGCTTTTCATCTTTCTCAAAAGTATAATAAAAAAGTTTATTCCCTGAGGATGTAAGCATTTGTGCCACAATATTTTCATACACATATCCAAGATTCGTCTCCAATTTGTCTGCGAGAAGTTTTTGATAAATAATATTCTCCGCAAAATCCTTATCCCAAAAAGCCATAGTAACAAAAAGTCCCGTATCTGCTATAAACAGTTTATATCTTGACGTATCTTTTGACAAGGACATACCTATATTAGGGTCATCAGCATGGTATGAAACGAGTACCGCTTTGCTGTCTTCCAAATTTATAAGCATCTCTTCTTCCAAATCGCTTCCAAGCCTTCCCACAACGGATGAAGCATAATATCGCGAGGTGTTTTTGCTTAATTGTGCCGGAATAGACATAAAAAGTTTGCTAAGCTTTCCACTTGGGTCTATTTTCATAAAATCATCGGAATAAAGCTTGATTATTCTGCGTTTTACGGCATCTACTTTAGCAAGATTATTTGTATCTATATATTCGTTTACCGCTTGAGGCATTCCACCAACAAGCATGTATAACCTTAAATCTCGTTCTTTTATGCGGTGTGCAGCTCCAAGCGATATTCTTTTTTCAAAAAAAGACCTTATTAAGGGAACTGTTGCCGTGTCACCTAATGCCCAACGAAATTCCTCAAAATCCATAGGGTACATATCAATCTGTTCTTCTTCGCCGGGAATGGTTATTCCTTTCGTATTCTGCTTAATGCTGATGAGTGAGCCTGTTTCAATATAATCGTATCTTCCGTCTTGAACAAGGTACTTTATTGCTTGGCGAGCATTTGGACATTTTTGAACTTCATCAAATATAATGGCGGAACGACGGCGATGTAAAACCACATTATAAATAGCTTGCAAACGGAGAAAGATGAAATCCAAATCCATTAAATCATCAAAAAGAGATTTCACCTCATCTGATGCCCTATTAAAATCTACGATAAGGTAAGATGAATATTCTTTCTTTGCAAATTCTTCCACAATAGTGGATTTGCCTATTCGTCTTGCTCCTTGTATCATCAACGCACTCTTCCCGTTTGATTCCCGTTTCCATTCAAGGAGCCTTTCATATATTTTTCTCTTAAATATTCTATTCCCCATAATTTACAGCATTTTTTTGCACTGCAAATATATATCATTTTTTCGTTTCCCGCAAATTTAAAATGCCATTTTATGTCATTTCCCCAAAATTTGAAATGCTGTTTTATGTCATTTCCCCAAAATTTGAAATGCTGTTTTATGTCGTTTCCCCGAAATTTGAAACGCTGTTTTATGTCGTTTCCCCAAAATTTGAAACGCCATTTTATGTCGTTTCCCCGAAATTTGAAACGCTATTTTATTTCATTTCCCCGAAATTTAAAACGCTGTTTTATTTCATTTCCCCGAAATTTAAAACGCTGTTTTATTAAAAAAATCCGCAATACTCTGCTGCGAGCATTGCGGATTTTAGCATAAAGTATGTGTATGTTTATCTTACTATAACACGCTGAACTTCATCGCCAACGGCTACTACGTAGATGCCGGCAGCAGGAAGTGTTACGGCTTTTGTGCCGGAAACAGCTTCAGAACTTAAATAAACGATGCCGTCAACACCATATACGCTTACGAGCATCTCTTCGCTTGTGGTGATTTCAATGCCGCCCTTGGTTGGAGTAACGGTGAAATCTGCTGCGGATTCTATGCTTGCAGCATCGGAAGTGGCAGATGTAATGCCGATGTTGTCTATAAGCCAACGGTCGCCGGAAACCTGTGCTATACGTATTCTTACGGCTCCTGTTACTTCTTGCTGTGCGGCAAACAGCTCATAGTCTATGCCGGAAAGAGTGACGGTCTTGATTGTTTTCCAACCTTCATCTTCGTCTGTGAGGTACTGGATTGCTACCACTGCATCCGTTTCAGCAGCACTCCATTTGCGAGCATAGAATGAAATGACTTTCATGCCATCGTATTTCATTGGCACCATTTCCACGTAGCTGTCTGATTCTTTGCCCATACGGAGGCTGTATGTGCCTGCATAGACAGGGTCGGAAGACATAAAAAGTCCGTCGTGCACGTTCCACTGTGTTGCATCGCCTTCGTATGTAAAGTCTGAGTAAGAATTAAGTCCTGTAACGTATTTTTCAAATGTTTCAAGGAATGTTTCACCCATCACAATACCCTGGAGTGATACAACGTCGGAATAGAATGTGCCGGAAGAAGCACGGAGCGACGTGTTGTAAAGTCCGTTTTCCGTTGCACCGAGGCGAACATAAACGGATTCTGCAGTTTGTGGTGCCACAACGCTTGTAGCCCATGCTGTGCCGTCAAGGCTAACCTCAAATGGGGCTGTAACGGTGAATGTGATATCTTCCGTGAGATTTTCGCCTTCAAGGAGGATTTCTACAGCCTCGGAAGCTGTATTTTGGAGACCGTTTATAGCCATTTCTACCGGGTCAAAGACAAAGTAGATATTCGGCTCAAGCGGAAGCGTTACAACCTTCACCACGTTGCTCTGAACGGTCTGTGAAGTGAGGCTGTATGTGTATTCCGTGTTGGCTTCAAGTCCCGTAACCTCGTAAGTAAGGTCATCGGCGTTCACATATACCGGGAAACCGCTCACAGGACCGTTTGCATCTGCCACGTCAAGGCGGTATGTGCCATCGTCAAAGGTATCGCCCACTTCCACCCAACGAGCTGTGAATGAACTTGAAGTAACTTTTTCTGCAGGTGCTGCAGGAAGTCCGTCAAGTGCTTCACTGGTGAGGTTTACGTTGCTCACAACGTCGCCTGAAGAGAGGGTAAGGGTTCCGCTATAGTTTGCAGCAGCAGACGGCTCAAAGAGAATACGGACGTATATTTCATCATTTGTAGCGGTTGTGGTTGCCTTTAATGCTTTTGTGTCAAGAACCGGAGTAATACTGAGTGATGCAGGGCTATCAACGATTTCTGCAGATGTGAAGCCTGTTCCGCTCACTGTAGCGGTTATGTTTCCGGTGAGACCGGTACTTTTCACAGCCACTGTTTTTTCATTTGTAGAGCCTGTAGCCGTTGTGCCGAAGCTGAGTGTACTTCCGTCTGCCGGATAACTGATAGTAGCGGCTGCTGCAGCTGTAGATTCGCTCCACGCAGTAGTTTTTTTGCTACCCCAGATGTAATCCGCAAGTTCAGGGTGGTCAATGAACGGGTTACGGTTTTTCTGTTTTGCATATACGGCTTCCTGGCGGTCCACTTCTTTCTGGCTTACAGGATCCAGAGCATTCCAGTTCAGGAGCATATTCATAGCCCAAGTGGTAAATGCAGGATAAGATGTGCCGTTCAGCATTTCTGAAGACCAACCTGAAACCTTTGTGTTGTAAGCGGTTACCATATAGAAGTAAGAACGAGCGAAGTCGCCTTTAAATTCATCGTCAGGTTCCCAAACAGTGCCTGTGTAGCCGGAATATGTAGATGTTCCGAGTTTGCCAAGTGCCTTAACAGTGCCGGAAGAAGCCACGTATGTGCCGTTTGCACATTCACCGAACGGATAGTTTGCACGCTGGTTGTTTACATATCCGTCTGTCGGGTAAATATGGAAGAGGTCCGTGTACATAGGTGTTGCATCGCTGAACCAGCTCTTCGGGAATGAGTGTTCACGATTGTAGCAATCACCGATTTTGGAATATGAGCCGCACTGGTTTGTGCTGTAAGTAAATTCTTTTGTGCTGTACATATCCCAGATTTTGCCGTTGCTCTTGAGGTCCGTGTCCTTAAATGCCGTCCACAGTCCTGCATAGCTTACTGCCGTGTGTGAAGATATCTTTGTGCAGAGAGCGCTCAAAAGAGCAGAACCGCACAAATTCTCGCAAGATGTATAGTAGCCGGACGGGATATTATCTGATGTCACGCCACCGGATGAACTGCTGCCACTGCCTGTGCTGCCGCTATCACCGGTGCTACCGCTATCTGAACTGCCGGAAGAACTGCTGCCGGAATCAGAAGATGTGGTTGAAGATGAAGCTTTTGCAGTGAGAGAAACGGTGCGTGAGAGTGAACCGGAAACGAGTTTGAGAGTACCATTAAATGTACCTGCCGTTGCACTCTTGAAGTTTATCTGCAGCTGAGCACCCGCATCGGAATTAACCTTTGTTGCGGAAAGCGTTGTAGCACCTGCCGTAAAGCCTGTACCGGAAACGGTTACCGTAGTGGATTCAGTAAGCCCTGTTCCCTTCACAATCACAGTGGATGTCTGAGTCTTGTTCAGAGTAACCGTGCCGAAATCCACGGTGCTGCCAGCAGCCGGAGATGAATATGACGCTCCTGTAGTAGTGCTGCCGCTGTCGCTACCGGAAGATGAGGAGATAGTGGCTTTGAGGTTTACTTTTATCGTAGTGCTGCCGTTTGTGAGCGTAAGCGTGCCTGTGTAGCTGCCACCGGAAGTGCTCTTAAAGTTTATCTGGAGCTGAGCACCTGCATCGGAGTTAACCTTCGTGGCACTGAGAGACGTAGAACCTGCAGTGAATCCCGTTCCGGAAACAGCCACGGAAGTAGCGGAAGTAAGTCCCGTACCTTTCACAACCACAGTCTGCTGGCTTGTCACGCCTGATGTGCAAGTGCCGAAATTCACAGTGCTGCCGTTAGTAGGCGATGTGATGCCGGAAGTGGTGGTAGTACCTGCGATTGTAGCCTTAAGGTTCACCTTAATTGTAGTGCTGCCGTTTGTAAGAGTAAGCGTACCCGTGTAAGTGCCGCCGGCAGTGCTCTTGAAGTTTACTTGAAGTTGTGCACCCGCATCGGAATTAACCTTGCTGGCACTGAGCGACGTAGAGCCGCAAGAGAAACCTGTGCCGGAGATAGCCACAGTGGTTGAAGCAGTAAGACCGGTACCTTTCACCACGATAGTCTGCTGAGAGTTTACACCGGATGTGCAAGTGCCGAAATCCACGGTGCTGCCATTAGCAGGCGAAGTGATAGCCGCCGTAGCCGCAGCGGTGTAATCAGTGATAGTCACGTTGTCAAACAGGCATCTTTTACCTGCTGTCTGGTTAAACTTAATTCTAACGTTGCCGCTTTTATTAAGCGTGTAGCTATATTTCTGATACGTTACACTTGAAAGAGTGATAGTACCGGCAGTGGTCCAAGACGAGCCGCTATCCGTTGAATACTGCACCTGCACAGTAGCATTGCCGTCACCCGTGCTCCAAGTGCGAGCATAGAAAGAGAGAACGCCGGCACCGCCTGTTTTGTTAGAAGCCATAAATGCATAGCTTGTGGCATCGTTTCCAAATCTAAGCGCACGAGTGCCGGAATAAGCATTTGCCGCATCCGTAAAAACGCCGGCATTAGAAGTAGTCCATGTGCAAGCATCGCCCACAACAGACCCGTCTGCATAACTACTTGAAACATTCGCCTCGAATCCCTCCGAGAACGTTGTCGCATTAGCAGTCAAGCCCATAAAAAGCAGGGCTGCTGCCACTAATTTGTATAAGTACTGTTTATACATTGCTTTCTATATTTTTCTATTTATCTATGTTAGGTTATTAATTTTCGCGTAATGAGGAAAAAGTGTGTAAATTTATAGCAAATTTTTGAAATATGCAAATTTTTGCGAAAAATGTAGAGTGTGTAGAGTCAAGTGGCAAGTGCAAAATTAGTAAATTCTTTTGAAGAACTCAA
>JBJECR010000146.1:0-5946 GCA_051871275.1 Muribaculaceae bacterium
AGTACACAGCTCTTTAGGTGAAAACTACTCAAATTTTAAGGGCAGAGCATGCCGTGCGGAATTTTGGTGGACTATGCTTTTTTATGTCCTCGTGGAAGTGGCACTGACAGGTGCTATAGGCTTTATTTCAAGCTTTTATTGGGACATGTGGATGGATCCTACAAAAATTCAGATTGCCATTGTTGTCTTTTCACTGCCTTTTATTGTGCCAAACCTTTCGCTTCTTGTTCGTCGTTTGCATGATACCGGAAAATCCGGCTGGTGGCTGCTTTTAGCATTTGTGCCTGGTGTCGGAGGTTTGATAATATTGTTTTTCTGCATTCAGGAAGGAAACTACGGTGACAACAAATATGGTCCTGAACCTTACTGATTAAGCCAAGACAATGTATCAACGCAGACTCACCTTTGCCGAAGCTATCCGCCGTGTGCTGATTGAAAAATACTGCTGTTTCAGTGGTAGAGCCGCTCGCTCGGAACTATGGTTTTATGCCCTATTTACGCTTATCATAAATATGGGAATAAACATGTACACAGGAATTATCGGTCAAACTGCAGCAAATACAGTTTCCCTGGTGTTAGAAATCCTTTTCCTCCTCCCCTCACTCGGTGTGCAAGCTCGCCGCCTGCACGATACCGGCAAAACAGCTTGGCTGCTCATGCTCCACTTGCTATGCGGTATAGGCTCGCTGATTTTACTTTTCATCTATCTCCAGCCGAGCGAAAATTTTGAAAACGAATACGGCCCCGTGCCTAACATTGAAGGCGGCAACAATAATAATTTTTATAATCCCGGCAATTCCGGCTCTACGCCTCCGCCTTTCACAGGTTTCAATACGGACATTTATAAATGAGTCCTTAAATCCTAAGTCACAAACATTTCCAATCCGCACATGATTCTTTTTCCCAACTGCAAAATAAACCTCGGACTACGTATTCTCCGTCGCAGACCTGACGGCTACCACGATATCGCAACAATTATGTACCCCACGGATTGGTGCGACATTCTGGAAATCACGCCCTCACAAGACGGTAAAACGCACCTGGTCACTACAGGTAATCCCGTGGATTGCCCACCGGAAAAGAACCTTGTGATGAAAGCTTACAATGCTGTAAAACAGCACTTTCCGTCACTCCCAGCTGTGGAAATAAATCTCCACAAAATTATTCCTGACGGTGCAGGACTTGGAGGCGGATCTGCAGATGCCTCTTTCACCATTCTTGGACTTAACGAAATCTTCAACCTTGGCTTGGACAAAAGCAAAATGGCTGAAATTGCAGCCGGAATTGGTGCAGACTGTCCTTTCTTTATTTACAATCGTCCGCTCCTTGCCACAGGTATTGGAGAAATTTTCACGGAAACGGAAGTTGACCTCACAGGATATCATCTTTTGATAGTAAAACCTCAGTCTTCCGTATCTACAAAAGAAGCATACGCAGGTGTGACACCTCGTGATGGCGGCATTTCACTTGAAGAAATTGTAAAAAGCGACGTTTCTTGTTGGAAAAACTCACTTGTAAACGATTTTGAGGAGTCACTTTTCCCAAATCACCCGGAAATTGCCGCCGTAAAAACAAAACTCTACGAACTCGGTGCCGTCTATGCATCCATGACTGGCTCCGGAGCCTCTGTCTATGGCATTTTCCGTGAACTTGGCGATGCCGAAAAGGCACAAAAAGCCTTTGACGGACTTACTTCTCATTTGAAATAATTAAAATAATAATCCATAAAAAACAAACCCGCTAACACTGCCGTGAAGGCATTATTACTCACCACATCATGAACAAATTGTACAAATTACTAACTCTGATTATCTTCGCCTGCTCTTTTGGCATTTCTTCCGCCACCACTCTCTATGTGATTGGAGAAATGGGACTTGACGGCGAAAATGAAGACCCTAACAGACAAATCGGTTTCCGTCCGGACTTGGGTGTTAAAATGGACAGCAAAGACGGAAACACGTTCACTGCTACCATTCACTTCTGGAATGTTACCGGAGGAGCAACGCACAATTTCGGTTTCTGCAAGAAAGACGTGCTTGCAGATTCTCCAACAGACTGGGATGCTATAAAAGATTACCGCATCGGTTCAATCAGTGAAAACACTGCAATTGCAGATGGTGAAACATACACCCTCGGAGAACAAGCTGTATCTAAGGAAAATTTTTTCGTGGCTGAAACAGGCACATACCGCCTCACCGTGAACCTGAGCGAGAACACTCTATCTTGCAAAAAGATAATGCCTATATGGATTCTCGGTGAAATGGGTCTTGACGGCGACAACGAGACAAGCGGATTCTCCACAAACTACACGTACAATCGCGGTATCCGCATGACTTCCACCGACGGCATAAATTACACCGCAAGAGTGCACTTCTGGCACACATCCGGTTCTGCCACTCACAATTTCGGCTTCCTGATGCGTGACAAACTCGGTAGCGATTGGGAAGAAATTGCAAACTATCGTTTTGCAGCTGAAACAGGCACCACTGCCATTGAATCCGGCAAAACATATAAATATGGTGAACTGTATGCCTCCAAGGAGAACCATTTTGTTGCCGAAACAGGCACATACGACATCACCCTGAACACGGATTCCAAAACCATCACGGCAGTCCGCAACGACAGAGTGATAAATAAAACGGAAGGACTGTGGATTCTTGGTGACATGGGACTTGACGGCGAAAATGAGGACCCGAACTATCATGCCGGATTCCGTGCGGACAGAGGTATTAAATTTGATACTAAAGACGGCATAACTTACACTGCAACTGTTCACTTCTGGAACACTTCCGGCAGCAACTCTCACAATTTCGGTCTCTGCAAAGCTTATGGCATTGCAAACAATATTGCTGAATGGGACTACATTGCACAATACCGCATCGGAGCAGTTACTGCAAACACCGCAGTGGAGTCCGGCGTTACTTATCAGCTCGGCGAGCAAGGCACCTCAAAAGAAAACTTCTTTGTGGCTGAAACAGGCACATATTTCATAACCGTAAATCTGGAAGAAAACACCATTTGCTGCAACAAAATAGAGCCGCTCTGGATTCTCGGTGAAATGGGACTTGACGGTTTCAGCAAAAACTCCAATTATCAAGTGGGTTATCGTCCGGATACAGGCGTGAAAATGCACTCCACAGACGGCATTATATATACTGCTGACGTTTATTTCTGGAATACCTCAGGCAGTGCCACTCACAATTTCGGTCTCTGCAAAAAACTCAAACTCGCCTCTGCAGCAGATAAGTGGGACGAGATTGCATCATACCGCATTGGTGCCGTTTCCGGAAATACAAACATCACGTCCGGCAATACTTATTCTCTGGGTGCTATAGGCTCGTCTAAGGAGAATTTCTTCGTAATCCCCACAGGACCATACCGTGTGGAAGTAAACCTCGCGACAAACACCATTAAGTGCACTCGCAGCAAGCAGTTATGGATTCTCGGAGAAATGGGTCTTGACGGCGAAAACGAAGACCCTAACAGTCAAATCGCATTCCGCCCGGACGTAGGTTTTGCCATGACTTCCGAGGACGGCAGAATATTTACCGCAACAGTACATTTCTGGGACATTGCAGGTAAAGAACTTCACAACTTTGGTTTCTGCATGGATTCTTCTCTCGCAAGCAGTGGTTCAGACTGGAATGCAATTGCAAATTATCGCGTTGGTGCCACTGCCGCAAACACTATTATTGAAGACGGCAAAGAATACTACCTTGGCGAAAAAGGCGTCAGCAAGGAGAATTTCTTCCGCATCCCAACAGGCACTTGGAACCTCACCGTTGACGTCACAAACGGCACTCTCATCTGCGAAAAAGCTAAAACCCTCGCCAATGAAACTTGGGACACTTACAGCGACACTTGGGTGGCTCAAGACGAACTCGGCAGAACCGTACAAACTTCCGACAACGGACTGAGCATTCCGCAGCAAAACAGAACAATTGGTATGTTCTACTACATCTGCAACGGTCCTCACGGAACTGAGGGTGACCCGATTTATGATATCACGGAAATCCTCAAGGCTAACCCAAGCAACCCGCAGTTCGGACCGGAAGACAAACCTCACTGGTGGGCTCGTCCTTGGCTCGGATACTACGACAACAGTGACGCTTTTGCTATCAACAAACACCTCCAGATGTTTGTTGACGCAGGTATTGACTTGCTTTTCTTTGATGTCACAAATGCATTTACATACGACGACACCGTCCGACTGATTATGAAAATTATTGACGCTCGCACCTCGGCAGGACTTAAATCGCCCAAACTCTGCTACACCGTGAATGCCGGTGCTACAAATGTGGTGCGTCACCTTTACAATAATTTCTATTCAAACCCGGAAAACAAAAAATACTGGTACTACCACCTCGGCAAACCGCTTATGCTCGTGAATATCGACGCACTCAGCGACCTGGAAGCAGACATCAAAAATCACTTCACCACTCGTCACTGCTGGGCTTGGATGGACTATAGCCAACCTAACAAATGGGGTTGGATGGAATACTATCCGCAAGGAAACGGATGGACTTACGATGCAAGCGGAAACAAAGTTATCGAGCAGATTTCCGTTTCAACAGCTCAACACGCTTCCACTAAAGTGGGCAAAAGCTATCACAACGGTTCACAGCCTTCTATTGACTCTTATGGTGTTTGTGCCGACACCCCGAAAGGTCTGTATTTTGAAGAACAGTGGAGCCAGGCTCACAAGACCAATCCTCCACTCGTGATGATAACTCAGTTCAACGAATGTATGGCTGCTCGATATATTGCTAAAACTTCCGGTGACCTCGGCAGCATACGTCCCGGCGGCTCACAAACTATTGGCGAATCCATCTTCGTTGACCTCTACAACGCAGAATTTAACCGCGACATTGAGCCGAGCACTCACCCGCTCATCCGCGATAACTATTACCTCCAAATGGTGTCTCACATCCGTCAATACAAGGGCGTGAGAACTATCCCTACTCCGGTAGAAGCCGTTTCTATCCGTGCCGGTCTTTCTTTTGACCTTTGGAACAATATCTATCCTGAATATCGAGACGACAAGGGCGACGTTATCCACCGCAGCACTCTCGGTTTCCAGAAAGTGGCTCACATGGAAAACACCACCGGTAGAAACGACATTGTGGTGTCTAAAGTCACTAAAGACCAAAAATACATCTCTTTCTACGTCCGTACGGCTGAAGACATCACGGATTTTGACACATCGGACCAGTGGATGATGCTTTTCATTAACCGCGACTGCAACTATTCTACCGGTTGGTATGGCTACGACTATGCTATTATGAAGGACAACGGCAAATACTGCGTGATGAAAAACAGTGGCAACAAATATTCCTGGACTCGCGTGGCAGAAGCCCCCTTTGATGTGCAAGGAAACCAAATGATTGTGACTATAGAAAAATCCTGGGCTGAACTTGACGGTGATGTGGATTTCGACTTCAAATGGGCTGACAACACTCCTGCTAACCCGGACATTCTGGACTTTATAGATAAAGGTGACGTAGCACCTAACGGCAGATTCAACTACCGCTATAAAGGTAGTGCTATCAATTCCTCCGGCACTATCCCGACAGGTATAGAATCCGTAAAAGAAGATACTCGTGACCTCAACATCACCATTCGCAGAATAGGCGGCAACGATGTGACAATCACCACAGACAAGCCTTCTATTGCCTACATCTACACCCTCTCCGGTATGCTCATCTCACAGCACCCGTTCCACTACGAAACCACAATCACACTCCCCGCAGGACTGAACATCCTCAAAGTCCAAACTCCTGACGGTGTGAAAGCAGTGAAAATGCAAGGGAAATAAATCTAGGGTCTAGAGTCTAGGGTCAAGAGTCAAGAGTCTAGGGTTTAGGGTCAAGGGTCAAGAGTCCGACTTGTCCGACCCACAAGTGTCCGGTAAAAAATTTAACAATTGATATACCGCACTTTTTTTGC
>JBJECR010000147.1:0-5886 GCA_051871275.1 Muribaculaceae bacterium
GGCTTTTCAATAGCAGTTATGTAATGCTTTCGGATAGCTGAATAGTTACTCTAAGGCGTCGTTATTTGACACGGAACATGTATCCGAGCGTGACAGTGATATTCATGCCGCGAGATGCACTGAACACGTCTTTTTTGCTTGATGGGAAAATATTTCCAAGTCCGTAGTACATTCTGGCTTCCAGCATCACGGAGTGTTTACGTTTGATGATTGTTTCCAGTCCGGCACCCAGCACAATTCCGTAGTCAAACTTGTTTTTTATTTCCATAGCCATTTGCTCCACAGAGCGATAGCCTGTAGGAAAATCCGGCGACATTCTCGGATTTTCATAGTCAAAATTGCTATCTATCGAGCTGCCAAGCATATAGCATAGTTGCGGTCCAAGATTGAAAAAACCTTTCACCTTGCGGCTGCCAAAGAAAATATGCGTCATCATAGGCAATTCCAGGTAAGTCATTTTGCGGCTGTATGTCAGCGGAGATTCCTCAAAATCTTCCTGCCAACCACGCTGAGTGATGTTTAATTCCGCCATCAATCCCACGTGTCGCTCTTCCGCAAAACGGAAAGACACGCCGGCGGTGATGCCATTCAGCATTTTCTGCTCCACAGACGGAGAAAAAGACATCTGCGACATTCCCATTCCCGCATGCACTCCCACATGAACGTGAGGCACATAGTGCTTTTGAGCAGAGAGTGATACTGTGGCTAAAAGAGCCACAAGAAAGAGGATTATCTTTTTCATTTCACCACTTCCTTTCTCACGCTTCCATCAGGACGGAAGTTTATTATGTATAAATGTGCATTGATGTATCCCTCCATGCCTTCCGGCTGAATGATATTAAAACCTGTCTGAATACCCTCAAACCACCTTTCGCTGATTTCTCCACGCATAAATTTAACCAGGAATGTAGCTGCATCATAGCCCATAACGGCTTGCATAGGTATTGTGGAAAGCATTTCGCGTGAATACCATTCTTTGTATTCTCTTTCAAATTCCACAAAAGCGGCATCGTCCGGCGACATGTAAAAACGGCTGTAAATGCAAGCATCAAGTCCGTGGAGTTGTTCCTGATAGTCGTTGCGGAACGCCACCCATTCCGGATAACCGAAAATGGTCACGTTTGCCGGATTGACAGCCGTGCTGCGGAGATTTCTCAGAGCCGGAGCAAACTTTGCAAACTCGCTTCTCAAGCCTGTCACGGGAACAAACACAAAGGCGGAATCCGTGGTATTCAAGCCTTCCAAATTATCTTTACCCAGGAAGTTGCGGAACACTATTTCTTTGTAATCCACACCTCTGTTTTTGAGTGTTTCCTTAAGTTGTGACGTAAAGTCTGATTTGTCTGCACTGCCGTCTATTCTGGCAATAAACACGGGCGTGTATCCGTCATAGCGAGCGATAAATGCGTGGATAGCGGCATCATACATCTGCCGGCGAGGAATGTTTGCTTGAATCACGGAGGAGTTAGTCACATTCGTGGTATCTTTCACCGCAAACAGGTTGAAAATCGTAGTATTCGGTGAGTTTTCGTTTACCGTCTTGGCAATAGCATCTAACTGCTCTAAATTGTCGGAAGTGATAATCACATTTTGCTTGCCTGTGATTTTTGTTTTCAGTGAATCCGTAGGCATAGTGCTGTCGTAAGCCTCAACGGTTACCTTATCACCCTCGTGGCTGAGTTTTTCCACACCCATCAGGAAACCGCGATAAAACTCCGTATATAGCTGTGAATGTTTTGTTTCCTGCTCTTTGTCAAGGTCAAAAGGAAGCATCAAGGCGATAGTAATATTTTTTTCTTCTTCCGGCTCTTCAACGAGTGCAACACCTTCTTTAAGCCTGTCTTCAGAATCTATAAGTTGCCTTTCGGTTTCTTCAATTTGCTCTTCAATTTGCTCTTCCTGCACAGGCACATCATCAATATCAATAGCAGTGGAAACAGCAGCACCGGGTGCCGGTTGGCTCACCACAATTGTATCTGTCGGGACAGGACGAATCTCTGCAACCTGTTCTTCCGGAGCATTTTGCACTTCTGCTTTGGAAACGGGGATATCAAGCACAAGACCGCGTATTCCCTCCGCAGCTTGCGGATTAAAATCTATAATTCTGTCCGGTGACATACCATACAGTTTAGCCACACCGTAGATTGTTTCGTGCGACTGCACTTTGTGGCGAATAACGTAGTAGCCTTTTTTAATTTCCGCATCGTATTCCACGGGGACAGTCAGCACCATGCCTGCAGAAACTCCGTCTGCAGCATTGGGATTGTACTTGAGGATATCTTTACGCGGCAAGCCCATTTTTTGCGGCAGAGAATAAATCACGTCAGACTTTTGCACAACGTAATAGTAATAAATCTTACCGTTTACATTCTTTATAGGTAAATCAAGGGCAGTGGCACACATAAATGTAAGCATCAGAGCCAAAGCCGCCAAAACAGATTTCTTGAAGTTCATCATATTAATGTGCTTATATTTCGCAAAGGTACGCAGAAAAATTGGAATTTTCCGTCATAGTTAGTAAAAATTTGCAAATGCTCTAGAACGGCAATTCATCATTTTTAACGGTCTTTTCAAGCACAGGCAAGAGCTTTTTAAACTCTTTGGAGCGGAGATATTTGTCAATTGCCTCCACATGAGAAATGTGATGAATATCCGTGCCGAGAAAATCCGCATAACCTTTGTTTACGAGCCACTCCGCAATTTTTTTGGCATCGCCGCCATGATAGCCGGAAAGGCTCAAAAGGTTCACCTGGAAATAATTACCTGCCGCATGGAGTTTATCGTAGCGTTTTTTGTCCTCATAGTAGTATGGAAAACGCTCCGGATGTGCCATAATGGTTTTATAGCCGTTTATTTTAAGGTCAAAAAGCAAATTGTCCAGCCCCCACGGCTCTTGAATAAAGGAATTTTCCACAAGCAGAAAGTCACCGGGCATTTTTATCAGTTTTCCGGTTGCGTATTGCTCTGAGAATAGCGAATCTATGCGATATTCCGCAGAATAAGCGAGTTTTATGTCATTACCCGCCTCTTTCACAGCCGCTACGAGCCTCTCAAAACCGGCGGCAAGCGTTTCCGGAGTATTCTCAAACGTGGATTCCGTGACGTGAGACGTAAGCACTATGCGGTTTATTCCCCAGGACTGCTCACTTTCTATGAGTTTCAAAGACGTTTCCACATCCGGCGAACCATGGTCCACTCCCGGCATTATATGGCAGTGAATATCCGTGTGAAAAAACAGTTCCGGCAGCTCTGCCGTTTTCTTTTTAAAGAGGAAATCAAACATAGTAGCGTGGTTTTGTGTTAGAGCCTGTTTCATACAGAAAGTTAAAAAAATGAGGTCGCATATTTTTGATTGATTTTTGTTCTGAACTGAAGGAGCTTAGCGAGCTAAGTGACTGAAGTGAAGGGCAAAAAGCAACAAAAAGATGCGATACCTTGGTATTATTTATATTTATTATATTTATCATTTATAATTTTAGTTTTTTACATACTTAACAGTTTCTTTAGCCTGCTCTGCCATTCATTGGCATCTTTGTCCGTGCTTAACGGTTATGTGGCTCGCCACACGCCCTTTTAAGCACAAACAAACCTGCTCAATGACTGACAGCCTCATTTTTTAACTTTCTTTTGAAACAGGCTCTAAGGAGTACAAAGTTACATATTTTTTATGATTACTATGAAACATTGCCATAAATTTACAAAAAATTAAGGAAATATTTCCATAATCTAAAAATTATGTTTACATTTGCGACTACAAACGTTCAACGACAAAAAAAGAACAAAAAAGTATATCACCAAAATGGCACTTGCACAAACTGCAGTGCCGTGTAAAAATTTTTACATGATGGCTACAAAAAAACTTAAAATCAGAGACTTGACTCTCCGCGACGGACAGCAATCACTTTTTGCTACCCGTATGAAACAAGCAAACATCGACCGTCTTCTTCCTCTTTATGAAAATGCAGGCTTCTATATTATGGAAGTTTGGGGCGGTGCAGTGCCGGACTCAGTAATGCGTTATCTTAACGAATCTCCATGGGATCGTCTCCGCTCTGCAAGCAATGCAATGAAAGGCAAATCACTCCTTTCCGCACTGTCTCGCGGACGTAACCTCTTCGGCTACGTGCCTTACCCGGACAGCGTACTTGAAGGTTTCTACAAAGAAGCTATCAAAAACGGTCTTAACGTGATGCGTATTTTTGATGCACTCAACGATATAAACAACGTAAAAGCATCTATCAAACTCATCAACGACCTTGGCGGTATTCCAGACGGTGCCGTTTGCTACACTGTGGATCCAAAATCAGAACCGGTGAAAAAAGCAGGCTTCTTCGCTCGCCTATTTGGCAAGAAAGATGAAGAACCAAAGAAGATTTTCACTGATGAATATTTTGTGGAAAAAGCTAAAACTATGGAATCCCTGGGTGCTAAAATCATCACACTCAAGGACATGGCAGGACTTGTTTCTCCACTCCGTGCAGCCTCCATCATCAGCAAACTCAAAGCAGCCGTAAAAGTTGACGTGGATTTCCACACTCACTGTACTCCGGGCTACGGACTCGCTTCTTCACTCATGGCAGTGATAAACGGCGTAGATATTTTGGACACTAACATCTGGTGGTTCGGTGGCGGCTCTGCAGCTCCTGCAATCGAGCTTATATACGTATTCTGCAAAAAACTCGGAATTGAAGTTGACGTAAACATGGAAGCAGTAACAAAAATCCGTGCAGAACTCAAACAGACACGCAAAGACCTCGCTGCTTTTGACCTCAACAAAGACAAATTCCCAATTGACTTTGACCCGCTCACAGACAAACTCCCTGCAGATGTTGATGCTCTCTTCGACAAAGCTATCGCTGCTGCAAAAGCACTCGATGAAGATACTCTCCTTGATGCTTGTCACGCTATCGAAGCACACTTCGGATTCCCGAAACCAAACGAGCTCGTTAAGCACGCAGAAGTTCCGGGCGGTATGTACTCAAATATGGTGGCTCAGCTCCAGGCACTCAACTCCAGCGACCTACTTGAAGACGCTATGAAACTTATCCCGAAGGTTCGCCGCGATGCAGGTCTTGTGCCACTCGTAACTCCTACCAGCCAAATCGTTGGTGCACAGGCTGTAAACCTTGCTATCGACCGCAAAAAAGGCAATCCGGACTACGCTAACAAGTCTAACCAGTTCATCTCTCTCGTCAAAGGTGAATACGGCGAAACTCCTGTACCTATTGACCCTGCTTTCCGTGAACAAATCACAGGTTCACCGGTTGAAAAGGCTTACGACGTTTCTTCTTACAAACAGCCGGAAAATCCTGTACTTGACGGTGGCGTGAAACTCGCTGCAAACCGTGAAGAAGAACTCCTGCTCGAGCTTCTTCCAAACGTTGCAAAACCATTCTTGCAGAAAATACGTGAAGCGGAAATCGCTGCAAAGAAAAGTGCGGAACAGCCGGAAGAAAAAGTAGCTGAAAAAGCAGACGAACCTATCACAGGTCCTGTTCAGAAAGCACTCATGGGCGGCAAAATCGTTTCCGTTGACGTAAAACCGGGCGACAAAGTAAAGAAAGGACAGACACTCCTCGTCTACGAAGCAATGAAGATGGAAAACGACGTAGCTTCTGAAATTGAAGGCACTGTTAAACGCATCTTCGTAGCTCCCGGCGATGTTGTGAACACAGACCAGGTAATGGTAGAATTTGAATAATTTTGCACCACGCAAGTTTCAAACAAACTTGCAGCAAAACATAACACCCTTAAAAATTGGCAAAGTCGCATAGATTTTGCCAATTTTTACATTTATAGCACTTTTTTTATTGCCTATTGAAACTAAAGTAGTAACTTTCCCATCTTTGACACTTAAATTTATAAAAAGAGCCGCCAAAGCCTTTA
>JBJECR010000148.1:0-5726 GCA_051871275.1 Muribaculaceae bacterium
TGTGTCAATTATTTAAATATTTTTTTTGAAGGACAAAGTGTCAAACTCCCGAATTTGAATAATTTTGCACCACGCAAGTTTCAAACAAACTTGCAGCAAAACATAACACCCTTAAAAATTGGCAAAGTCGCATAGATTTTGCCAATTTTTACATTTATAGCACTTTTTTTATTGCCTATTGAAACTAAAGTAGTAACTTTGCTCATTAATTATAATAATAAGTTATAGACTGAGACATGAACAAAATAGTTGAGAAAGAATATTTCTCGGAAAAAGTAGTGAAATTAGTGGTGGAAGCACCGCTGATTGCTCGTTCTCGCCGTCCGGGTCACTTTGTGATAGTGATTTGCGGCGAAAAAGGTGAAAGAATACCTCTCACCATAGCAGATGCAGATACGGAAAAAGGAACTATCACCCTTGTGGTGCAAGCCGTTGGCGATTCCACAACAAAGATTTGCGCACTCAATGCAGGTGACTACCTTGACGACGTTGTAGGTCCACTGGGACGTGCCACAAAAATAGAAAAATACGGCACTGTGGTTTGCTCCGGCGGCGGTGTGGGCGTTGCTCCCCTCCTCCCTATCATTAAAGCTATGAAAGAAGCCGGTAACCGCGTGATTTCCGTGCTCGCAGCACGAACAAAAGAACTTATCATCCTTGAAGAACAAGTTCGCAAGTATTCAGACGAAGTCATAATTATGACAGACGACGGAAGCTACGGCAATAAAGGACTTGTCACACAAGGAGTTGAAAGCGTAATTCTCCGCGAGAAAGTAGATCATGCCGTTACTATCGGTCCGGCTATAATGATGAAATTCGTCTCCGAACTCACCAAGAAATACTCTGTGCCTACAATCTGCTCACTGAACACTATTATGGTGGACGGAACAGGTATGTGCGGTGCTTGCCGCGTCACTGTTGACGGCAAAACAAAATTCGTGTGCGTTGACGGACCGGAATTTGATGCACACAAAGTGGATTTCAACGAAATGATGATGCGTCTTAAAGCATATAACCCTATTATCAGATAATAAACTATGCCTACTATATCACCTCGCGATGCACAGTGGCGTGAAGAACTCCGTGCATCAATGACAGCTAAAGAACGTACCGCCATTCCTCGTGCTAAAATGACGGAACTTGACCCTAACTACCGCATTACGTGCAATGAGGAAGTAAATCAGGGACTTACAAAAGAACAGGCACTCGTGGAAGCACGTCGCTGCCTGGACTGCCCGGATCCGCAATGTATGACCGGCTGCCCCGTGGCTATCAATATCCCCGGATTTATCAAAAATATTGAACGAGGAGAGTTTGCACAAGCTACTGCCGTGCTGAAAGAAACAAGTGCACTCCCTGCCGTTTGCGGTAGAGTATGCCCTCAGGAACGCCAGTGCGAATCCAAGTGCATCTACAACAAAATGAAACGCGAACCGGTGGCTATCGGCTATCTGGAACGCTTTGCAGCAGACTATTCACGCACATCAGGCGAAAAAGCGGCTCCTCAGCAGATAAGCCCGAACGGAAAAAAAGTGGCTGTGATAGGCTCCGGACCTGCCGGACTGTCTTTTGCCGGTGACATGATAAAACGCGGCTATGAAGTGACCGTATTTGAGGCACTTCACCAGATTGGCGGCGTGCTGAAATACGGTATTCCGGAATTTCGATTGCCAAACGCTGTGGTTGACGTGGAAATAGAATCACTCCGCAGCTTGGGCGTGAAATTTGTGAAAGACTGCGTTGTGGGCAAAACACTCAGCTACGACGACCTTATCAGCGAAGGCTTTAACGGCATTTTCGTGGCTTCCGGTGCAGGACTGCCGCGATTTATGGGCATCAAGGGCGAAAACCTCATAGGCGTGATGTCCTCAAACGAATACCTCACCCGCATAAACCTTATGGGTGCAGGACACGAAGGATGGGACACTCCGGTGCTTAAAGGCAAACGCATCGCTGTGATTGGCGGTGGAAACACGGCTATGGACTCCGTCCGCACTGCACGACGTATGGGTGCTGAAACGGCAATGATAGTCTATCGCCGCAGCGAAGCGGAAATGCCCGCACGTCTGGAAGAAGTTCGCCACGCAAAAGAAGAAGGCGTGACATTTATGACACTCTGCAACCCTATCGAATACCTCGGCGATGAAAACGGACATGTTCGCACTATGCGTGTGCAACGCATAGAACTCGGCGAACCTGACGCTTCCGGACGTCGCTCCCCTGTGGCTATTGAAGGTGCTATAGATGAGATAGACGTGGATATCGTAATCGTGAGCGTGGGTGTGTCACCAAATCCGCTTATCCCGAACTCTGTGGAAGGACTTGACATTTCACCTAAAGGCACTATCGTGGTGAGCGAAGCACTGGAATCCTCTATCCCTATGCTCTTTGCCGGTGGCGATATCGTACGCGGCGGTGCTACCGTGATTCTCGCTATGGGCGACGGACGCAAGGCTGCAGCGGCAATGCACGAAAAACTTTCATAAGCATGCCAACAGAAACAGATGACATAGAAAGCATTTTTAATGAGGCGGACGCTCTGATTGACTCAGGCGACCCCTCAGGCTACGGACTTCTCGGCGAAGCTCATTACCTCCAGGCAGACTACGATGATGCCACAGTGGCACTCGAAAAAGGTATTGAGCTCGGCGATGCCCGTTCTATGTACAATATGGCTCTGATGTGCTACTACGGCTACGTTGACAACAACAAATACGACTGGTACGATGCGGAACGGTTCATGGAAATGTGCTTCAAAAAAGGAGGTAACTATGCCGTGGAAGCAGCTATATGGCTTGGAGAATATTTTCTGGACTCTACGGAAGGCGATGACCCGGAATTCGGCGTCGATTACCTCAAGTATGCCGCAGAGCGTGACAGTGTCCGTGCCTGTGCTATCCTTGCCGACCACTTTTTCACACTCGCGGAAGGCAAAGAATTTGAAGACGAAGAACTAAACGACACGGCTTTCAAATTTCAGCAGAAAGCCTACGAACTGGACCCGCACGAACAGTCTTACAACTACGGATATATGTTCTATTTCGGTGTAGGAACACCGGAAAACACCCGACTCGCACTCAAACTTTACGAGGAAGACTACGAATTCGGTCACTACGAAGGTGCTGAAGCTCTCGCAGAACATTACACGGAAGCCGGCATGGACAAAGACGCCAAATTCTGGAAAGAAAAAGCCGTCAAAGCAAAGCAAAAAAGACTTGAACAAGACAACTGATACTCAAAATCAAATTTCTTTATGAAACTTACCATTGAAGAAATCTACAAAGCACAAGAAGTATTAAAAGACGTGGCTCGCCACCCTAAATTAGTACCTACATCAATCCGTGAAGACGCAACAGTCTATCTCAAACCGGAATGTCTGCAGCTCACAGGCTCATTCAAACTCCGCGGTGCTTACTACAAAATTTCGCAACTCACTCCGGAAGAAAAAAGTCGCGGTGTGATAGCATGTTCTGCCGGAAACCATGCCCAAGGTGTGGCTCTCGGTGCCACAAGAAACGGCATCAAATCACTCATCTGCCTTCCTGCCGGTGCACCAATCTCCAAAGTGGAAGCCACAAAGCGTTTTGGTGCGGAAGTATGCCTTGTAAACGGAGTATATGACGATGCTTACGCAAAAGCCATAGAACTCCGCGACAAACACGGCTACACTTTCGTTCACCCCTTCGACGACCCCCTCGTGATTGCCGGACAAGGAACTATCGGACTTGAAATCCTCCAAGAGCTGCCGAATGCAGACATCCTTGTGGTGCCTATCGGCGGTGGCGGACTTATCTCCGGTGTGGCATTCGCAGCAAAATCTCTGAACCCGAAAATAAAAGTCTATGGCGTGCAAGCCGACGGTGCACCCTCTATGGCAAGCAGCCTGAACTATCACCGAATTATCCACCTGAACAGCGTAAGCACCATTGCAGACGGAATTGCCGTGAAAGAGCCCGGAATGAACACTTTTGACCTCTGCAACAGATATGTTGACGGAGTTGTCACTGTGAGCGACGACGAAATAGCGGCAGCCATTCTGAACCTTATAGAAAAGCAGAAACTCGTGGCAGAAGGTGCCGGAGCCGTATCCGTGGCAGCAGTGATGTTTGACAAAATTCCTGCCATAAAAGGCAAAAAAGCTGTTTGCCTCGTTTCCGGCGGAAATATAGACGTGAACATCCTCAGCCGCGTGATAAACCGCGGACTCAACGTTGGCGGACGACTTTCCACACTCGCAATAAACCTTGCAGACAAGCCCGGACAGCTCTCCGGTGTATGCAACGTGATTGCACAGCTCGGAGGAAACGTAATCTCCGTCATTCACGACCGCATGGACTCCAACACCATCAACGGCTGCACAATCCGCATAGAACTTGAAACCCGAAATGCAGAACACATCTCGGAAATCAAACGCGGACTCACAGAGCAAGGCTACGGAGTGCTTTAAGGAGAAAAACTGCTAAAATAGCTAAAATAGCTAAAATAGCTAAAGTAGCTATAATAGCCAAATTAGCTATCTCAGCAAAAAATATCGCCATGTTACAAAAAATTAAGGAAAATTTTCCACAATCATTATATGTGCATTAAAAAAAAATTTGTAACTTTGCGGTGAAAAACAAAGGCACATTAGTGCAACAAGTTAAGAGATTGAAAATTAAACAAATATTATATTAATCAAATTAACAAAACAACTGTATTACAATCATGACAAAAGTAGCAATTAACGGTTTCGGCCGTATCGGTCGTCTCGCTTTCCGCCAGATGTTTGAAGCAGAAGGTTATGAAGTAGTTGCAATCAACGACTTGACAAGCCCAAAAATGCTTGCACACCTCTTGAAATACGACACTGCACAAGGCGGTTTCGCAGGCAAATTCGGTGAAAACAAACACACTGTTGAAGCAACAGATAACTCTATCATCGTTGACGGTCAAGAAATCACTATCTACGCTAAGCCTAACGCAGCTGAACTTCCTTGGGGAGAACTCGGCGTTGACGTAGTTCTTGAATGTACAGGTTTCTACACTTCTAAGGAAAAAGCTCAAGCTCACATCCAGGCCGGTGCTCGCAAAGTTGTTATCTCTGCTCCTGCTGGTAATGACCTCCCAACTATCGTTTACAACGTTAACCACAAAACTCTCAAACCGGAAGACAACGTAATCTCTGCTGCTTCTTGCACAACTAACTGCTTGGCTCCTATGGCTGCAGCTCTCCACGCTTACGCTCCTATCCAGAGTGGTATTATGTCAACTATCCACGCTTACACTGGCGACCAGATGATTCTTGACGGTCCACAGCGTAAAGGCGACCTCCGTCGTTCTCGTGCAGGTGCTCAGAACATCGTTCCTAACTCAACAGGTGCTGCTAAAGCTATCGGTCTCGTTATTCCGGAACTTAACGGCAAACTCATCGGTTCTGCACAGCGCGTTCCTACTCCAACAGGTTCTACTACTATCCTCGTTGCTGTTGTTAAGGGCAAAGACATCACTAAAGAAGGTATCAACGCTGCTATGAAAGCTGCTTCTAACGAATCTTTCGGTTACACTGAAGACCAAATCGTTTCTTCTGATATCATCGGTATGAAGTTCGGCTCTCTCTTCGACGCTACTCAGACTATGGTTGCTAAGATTGACGATGATACTTACCAAGTACAAGTTGTTTCTTGGTACGACAACGAAAACTCTTACACTTCTCAGATGGTTCGTACTATCAAGTACTTCTCTGAAAT
>JBJECR010000149.1:0-25110 GCA_051871275.1 Muribaculaceae bacterium
TGTGAAAATAGAACACCCGCTTCATTGCGTCCACCCGATAGCTGAATAGTTACGCTGCAAAATAAAAGAACTGCCACCAAATAATCTTGGTGACAGCCCTTACCGTGGTGCGCATGAAGGGACTCGAACCCCCACGTCCTGAGACATCAGATCCTAAGTCTGACGCGGCTACCATTACGCCACATGCGCAGGATTTTCTTGTGCAAAGGTAATGCTTTTATTTGAATTAACAAGCATAATTATGAAAATTTAGTTTCATATCCTCTCTTATTGGCAAAAAATCAGTAACTTTGTAAGCTATAATTATTCGTACAATGGAAACTTTCAAGGTAAATATTCTCGGTTGCGGCTCAGCCACGCCAACGCTCCGCCACTTGCAGTCTTGCCAAGTGATAGATTTTCGTGAATCACTTATGATGGTGGATTGCGGTGAAAGCAGTCAGATTGAAGTGAGAAGAAGAAAAATGAAATTTTCACGGCTGACGCATATTTTCATCAGCCACAGTCACGGTGACCATTGTCTCGGACTGCCGGGATTGCTCTCCACACTGTCACTCCATGGCAGAGAAGGAGGAGTGAAAATTTATATGCTCAAAGACGGTATAGAACTCCTCAAACCATTAGTGGAATCTATTTGTCGCCAGCCGTCTTATAGCCTTGAATTTATTGAAATTGACCCCAAGGGAGGACTGCTCCTGGAAACGAATGCACTGACCGTGGAGGCTTTTCCGCTTTATCACAGAGTGCCCTGCGTAGGTTTTATTTTCCGTGAAAAAGAGAAACTGCGTCACCTAAAGGGTGATATGGTGAAGTTTTATAATATTCCCGTGCGTCTTATCCCGGACATAAAAGCCGGAGCGGACCTGGAATTGCCTGACGGAAGAATTATCCCAAACGAACATCTAACTACGGACCCTACGCCTGCAAGAAGCTATGCTTACTGCTCAGACACTATGTTTGACACCCGTGTTGCAGAGGCGGTGAAAGGTGTTGACACCATTTATCATGAAGCTACTTATGCTTCGGACTTGGAAGACCGGGCTCATGAAAGAGGTCATTCCACTGCTGCGGAAGCCGCAAAAATAGCCAAAATGGCAGGGGCACGGCAACTGATTATAGGACACTATTCAAAAAGATACATTGAGCCCACTCCGCTACTGGAGGAGGCACAAGCCATTTTCCCAAACACGATTGCTGCCGACGAAGGTATGTGTATAGATTTATTCGCTTAACCTTAACTATGACTGAAGACGAAAAATTTATGAAATATGCCCTCGCAGAGGCGGAACACGCTCTGGCGGAAGATGAGATTCCTATCGGAGCAGTGGTGGTGAGCAACGGCAGAGTGATTGGTCGCGGACATAATCTCACGGAAATGCTCTCAGACGTCACTGCACATGCGGAAATGCAGGCTATAACAGCCGCTGCGGAAACAATAGGGGGTAAGTACCTCACAGACTGCACGATATACGTTACTGTGGAACCATGCATTATGTGTGCAGGTGCTATTGGGTGGAGCCAAATCAGCAGAATTGTGTATGGCACAGAAGATGAAAAACGCGGCTACCACGTTTATGCAAGTGAAAAATCGCCTTTTCACCCTAAAGCAACCGTCACTTCCGGCGTTCTCAAAGATGAATGTGCTGCACTCGTTAAAAACTTTTTTGCAAACAAAAGATAATGATAGATAGTATAAACAAATACCCATATTCGCCTGATAGCCTCGCACTTATGGAGCAAATGAAGCACAGGATACTTGTGCTTGACGGTGCTATGGGTACTATGATTCAGCGTTACGGACTTGATGAACATGATTTTCACGGCGGTTGCCATTGCGGTTGCGAAACCGGTAAGGCTCTGAAAGGCTGCAATGATATCCTTGTGGAAACGCGTCCTGACGTGATTGCGGACATTCACACCAAATATCTTGCTTCCGGTGCGGATATCATCACCACAAATACATTTAATGCCAATGCAATTTCGCTTGCCGACTATGGGCTTGAAGATGCTGTGGAGAGAATAAATATTGCTGCCGCAAAACTCGCAAAAAGCGTTGTGAAAGACCATTTTGATGCAACGGGTGCCAAGCGTTTCGTGGCAGGTAGCATAGGACCGACGAGTAAATCTCTCACTATGGCTGCCAATCTGGGTGATAACATCACTTTTGACGAAATGGCAGATGCCTATTTCGTGCAGTGCAAGTCGCTGATAAAAGGTGGTGTGGATATGTTTGCACTTGAAACGTTTTATGATACTCTGAACTGCAAAGCCGCTATTTACGGTGCTTTGCGTGCTATGGAGGCGGAGCGGACAAGAGTGCCGATGATGATTTCCGCCACTCTCACTAGGTCCGGTCAGACACTCTCCGGAATGTCGCTGAAAGCATTTGTGACAGCCGTGAGCCACGCAGAACCGATAGCTGTTGGAATCAACTGCGGTTTTGGTGCAAAAGCACTTGCGGAACATCTATCGGAGATTGATGATTACACAGGTGGTGTGGTGTTCTACCCCAACGCCGGACTGCCGAACGAACTGGGTGAATACGACCAGACACCGCAGCAAATGGCGGAAGAAATACGCTGCAGCGGTGCTTTGGAGAGAGTGAACATAATAGGCGGTTGTTGCGGCACTACACCGGAGCATATTGCCGCTATTGCAAGTTTGGTCCAAGGACTTGCTCCAAGAAAAACAAAAAAGCCGAAACTTTCACTTAAAGTGGCGGGACTTCAGTCGCTTGACTTTGACGATTTTGCTTTTGTAAACGTTGGTGAGCGATGCAATGTTGCAGGAAGTCGCAAATTCCTGCGTTTAATCAATGAAAACAACTATGATGAAGCACTTTCCGTGGCGGCAAGCCAGATAGAAAAAGGTGCTAACATTATAGACATCAATATGGACGACGGGCTTTTGGACACTAAGGCTTGTATGGTAAACTTCCTTACGAAAATTGCCACGGAGCCAAGTATTGCAAAAGTGCCAGTAATGGTGGATTCTTCTGATTTTGAAGTTATTAAGGAAGCTCTGAAACATATCCAGGGACGTCCTATAGTAAACTCTATATCGCTTAAGGAAGGCGAAGAAACGTTTGTTTCTCGAGCAAGGACTATTTATTCCCTCGGTGCAGCTATGGTGGTGATGGCATTTGATGAAAACGGACAAGCCACCACTGTGGAACGCCGTATCGAGGTGTGCCGCAGAGCATACAATCTGCTTACAAATGCCGGTATTCCTGCCTGCGACATTATTTTTGACCCTAATATCCTCGCTGTTGCCACAGGTCTTGAGGAGCACGACAGTTATGCTGCGGATTTTATTACTGCTGCAAAATGGATTCACGAAAATCTGCCGCACGTAAACATTTCCGGCGGACTGAGCAACCTCTCTTTCTCTTTTCGCGGCAATGACTATGTGAGAAATGTGATGCACTCGCTGTTTATCTTAGATGCACAAAAAGCGGGTATGAAAATGGCGATTGTGAACTCTTCCGGCATAATTCCGGAAGATACTATCCCGGAAGACCTGAAAAAAGCCGTGAACGATGTGCTTGAAAATACGGACAAAGGTGCCACTTTCCGCCTTGTGGATATCGCACCCAAGTTTATGGAGGCAAAGAAAGTCGCCGCTCAAAAAACAGCGGTGGCGACAACTCCTGACAGCCACTTGGCAAATGCACTTATCAGCGGAAACACTGCCGGAATTGAGGACGATATCCGTGCACTACTCGCTGCAGGACAGAGTGCTATCAGCATTATCGAAAATGTACTCATGGGGGCGATGAACATTGTGGGCGAACGTTTTGGTAAAGGCGAAATGTTTCTGCCACAGGTGGTTAAGAGCGCTTCCGTGATGAAAGCTGCTGTGGAAATTCTCACTCCGGAGATAGAAAAAGGCAAGCAAAATCGCACGGATAGTGCTTACAAAATGGTGCTCGCTACAGTGAAGGGCGATGTGCATGATATAGGTAAGAATATTGTTGCCGTGGTGCTGCGTTGCAACGGCTTTGAAATCATAGATTTAGGTGTTATGACTCCGGCGGACAAAATTATTGAAACCGCTATTGAAACGGGTGCTGATGCCATAGGACTTAGCGGACTTATCACACCGTCGCTTGCGGAAATGGTGACTGTGGCAAGGCTGATGGAAGAACGCGGGCTGAAAATTCCACTGTTTATTGGCGGTGCCACAACTTCCGAAATGCACACCGCATTGAAAATTGCACCGGAATATTCTTTTGCCGTGGTGCACACGTATGATGCCGCACAACTTGCCGCTGAGGCGAAAAAATATATCAATAAAGCTACTGCTGCAGATGCTGCAAAGTCCATTGCAGAGCATCATCAAGCACTGCGAAATGAACGTAATGCCAAAGATTCCGAACATACGGAGCAACTCTCGCTCGCTGATGCTCGCAAAAGAAAAATAAAACTGAAATTCGAACCATACAAGTGTGGCGAAAAACGTTTTGAACAGAGTGTCACTGTCGCAGAAATTCGTGACAGCATAAACTGGAAACAATTTCTCCACGCTTGGCAGCTTAACCCTGCAGAGGCGGCACTTCCGCAGAGTGAGAGGAGTGAACAGGTTCGCAAACTCCTTGATGATGCGGAAAACTTGCTGAACCGTATGGAGCAAGACGGCGTAAAGCTCCGTTTTGCATCTGTCTGTGGTGATGCATACTCTATAGAAGATGATATTTATTTCCTTGATAACAAAGGAGATAGAGTGAAACTGCCAATGCTCAGACAAACGGAAGTGCTGAGAGGTAAAGACACTCTCTGCCTTGCAGACTTTGTGCCGCCAAAAGAAGACAGTATCCCGTACAATATTTTTATTTTCGCAGCAACGGTGACGGCAGAGGTATATAATAAATATGTGTCAGACCCCACAAGCTACGATGGCATTCTTGCCGACCTGCTTTTGAGCCGACTTGCGGAAGCCGCCACGGACTATTGCCACAAAAAATACTGTCACCCGGGTTCGGAAACTTGCGGAATACGCCCGGCTGTGGGTTATCCTTCCATGCCGGATCAGTCGCTTGTGAAGATTTTTGATAAAATATTGGATTACAGTTCACTCGGCATCACTACCACGGAAAATGGTGCCCTTTTCCCCTCCGCAACCACAACGGGAATTGTTTTCGTTCACCCGGACGCAAAATATTTTGCCGTTGGCAATGTCTCCCCGGAGCAACGTGCCGACTATGCTCTTCGCAGAGGACTGAATACCGAAGAAATTGACAAATTTTTGCCATAATTCCTATTTTCAAAGATTATTTAGTAATTTTGTACCGCATAATCAGAATATACAGTATAATCAAATAAACTTTAAATAACTATAAATCATGAATTTAAAAAACATTGCTATGACATTAGTAGCAACGGCTGCCGTAACATCTTGCGGCAACCAATCCGGCTTGAAAAGCATTAACACTGCTTATTTGAGCGACAGCATAGCTCCGGGTGAAGACTTCTACGGCTATGTTAACAAAGGTTGGCAAGAGGCTCATCCTCTTACTGATGAATACTCTCGTTTCGGACAATTCAACGTTCTCAGCGATGAGGCTGAAAAACGCGTGAAAGACATCGTTCTTTCTCTTGCTGAAACAAATCCGGAACAGGGTACTGTGGCTTTCAAAGTTTCCACTATCTATTCTCTCGCTATGGACTCTGTTCGCCGTAACGAGGAAGGTGCTGCTCCTATCCTTGCAGACCTTAAGAAAATAGACGAATGTCCTGCAGACCAAATGGGCGAACTCTTCCTCTGGATGCACAAAAACTACGCAAGCCCGTTCTTCGGTGCCGGTCCTATGGAAGATATGGGTAACTCAAACGAGTACGCAATGTACGTTTCCTCTGCAAGACTCGGTATGGGTGACCGTGACTATTATCTCCTTGATGATGAGAGTAATACGAAAGTCCGCGATGCTTACCGCACTCTCATCGTGGCTCAAATGAAAAATGCAGGTTACTCCGATGAAGATGCAAACCGCATCATGGAAAATGCAATGAAAGTGGAAACTAAAATTGCGGAAGAAACTTGGACTCGTGAAGAAAGTCGTGACATCGCTCGCATGTACAACCCTCGTTCTTCTGAAGAACTCGCCAAAATGTACCCGACAGTGGATTGGAACCGTTTCTTCATTGAAACTATGGGTATTGAAATGCCTGCTTCCGTGATTGTTACGGAAATTAACACCGTTCAGCGTGGTGTGGAACTCCTTGCCACTCTCCCGGAAAGAGAAGTGAAAGACTATTACCTTTGGCTTTACGTTGACCAGGCTGCAAGCAAGCTCAGCGACAATTTCTCTGATGCTGAATTTGAATACAGCAAGGTGGTTTCCGGTGTGAAAGAACAGCGTCCTCGTTGGAAACGTGCTCTCAGTGCTACGGAACATGCACTTGGTGAAGCTATCGGTCAACTTTACGTTGAAAAATATTTTCCGGAATCTTCCAAGCAATATATGCTTGAACTCGTGGAAAATCTCCGTGCCGCACTCGGTGAACACATCCAAAACCTTACTTGGATGAGCGACTCCACAAAAACTCGCGCCCTTGAAAAACTCGCCGCTTTCACTGTGAAAATCGGATACCCTGACAAGTGGAAAGACTATTCTTCAATGAATATTGACCCTGAAAAGTCTTACTACGAAAATATGCACGAAGTGTCTATGTGGCATCAGGCTGAGGTTTATGCCAAATGGGGCAAACCTGTGGACAAAACAGAGTGGGGTATGACTCCGCAAACCGTTAATGCTTACTATAATCCGCTCGCAAACGAAATCGTTTTCCCGGCTGCTATCCTCCAAGCACCGTTCTTTGACCCTGAAGCTACTGATGCTGAAAACTATGGTGGTATCGGTGTCGTTATCGGTCATGAAATGACTCACGGATTTGATGACCAAGGTCGCAACTTTGATGCTAACGGCAATATGACAGACTGGTGGACTGAAGCAGACACGGAAGCATTCAATGCACTTGCACAGAAACTCGTTGAGCAGTTCAATCAGGTGGAAGTTCTCCCGGGGCTTTTCGCTAACGGACAATATACTCTTGGTGAAAACATTGCGGACCAGGGTGGTCTCCGTGTTGCATACACTGCTTTCCTTGCATCACAGGCAAAGAAGGGCGTTGACATCAACAGTGAAGATGCAAAAGTGGAAGGTTTTACTCCAACACAAATTTTCTACATGAACTACGCCAACATTTGGGCTTCAAACATTCGTGAAGAAGAAATGCGTCGTCTCACTATCCAAGACGTTCACTCTCTTGCCATGAATCGCGTTAACGTTTCATTGAGAAACATCACCCCATTCTTTGAAGCATTCGGCATCAAAGAAGGTGATAAACTCTACCGTGCTCCGGAAGACCAAGTAATTATCTGGTAATCAGATAATAATCAAATACACAAAGCAAAGGCTGCTCTCAATAAGGGCAGCCTTTGTTGTCTATAAATTTCAATGCTTGTTTACTTGTATTCATCCCACGACTTTATTTCTATTTCTTCTACGGGGACGGAGGTGAAAGCGGAAATAAAGGCGGAGGCGAGGCGTGCATTTGTGATAAGGGGAACGTTTAGGTCTATGGCGGCACGGCGGATTTTGTAGCCGTTGCTGAGCTCGGCGGAACTGAGGTTCTTCGGAATATTTACCACAAGGTCTATTTTCTTTTCGTGGAGCAGTGTGAGTGCTTGCGGCTGCATATCGCTTTCCGATGGCCAATAAACGCGGATTGCTGGTATTCCGTTGTCGTTCAGGAATCTGTGTGTTCCTCCCGTGGCATAAAGCGTGTAGCCGCTGTTGTGAAGCATGTGTGCTGCTTCAAGCATATCAGCTTTCTGCTTGGGAGTACCTGTGCTTAAGAGTACGGACTTTTCCGGGATGCGGTAGCCTACGGATAGCATAGACTTGAGGATTGCTTCGCTTGTGTCATCGCCTATGCAGCCCACTTCGCCCGTGGAGGACATGTCCACGCCCAGAACAGGGTCGGCTCCTTGGAGGCGTGAGAAACTGAATTGCGATGCCTTGATTCCCACATAGTCCAGGTCAAAGGCGTTTTTATGCGGTTTTTCCACCGGAATTCCCATCATTACCTTTGTGGCAATGTCTATAAAGTTTATTTTCAGCACTTTAGACACAAACGGGAAACTGCGTGAAGCACGGAGGTTACATTCAATTACCTTGATATCATTGTTTTTTGCAAGGTACTGGATGTTAAACGGTCCGGAAATGTTCAGAGCTTTTGCAATCTGTGAAGAAACTTTCTTTATGCGTCGCATTGTTTCCACGTATAGTTTTTGCGGCGGAAAACAAATTGTGGCGTCACCGGAGTGCACCCCGGCAAACTCTATGTGCTCTGAAATGGCATATACTTTTATTTCACCGTTTTGTGCCACAGCGTCCATTTCTATTTCCTTGGCGTTCTGGATAAATTCCGTAACCACTACAGGGTGCTGCTTGGAAACGTTTGCGGCAAGGCGGAGGAAACGCTCCAGCTCTTCATTGTTTGAGCATACGTTCATGGCGGCACCGGAGAGCACGTAGCTCGGGCGAACAAGCACGGGGAAGCCTACTTCCGCTATAAACTGCTTGATGTCCTCAAAACTTGTGAGTTCTCGCCAGCGTGGCTGGTCTATGCCCAGGCGGTCCAGCATGGCGGAGAATTTATGGCGGTCTTCCGCATTGTCTATGCTTGCGGCAGACGTTCCGAGGATATTTATGCCTTGCTCGTCAAGACGTGTGGCAAGGTTGTTTGGAATCTGACCGCCCACGGAGAGAATTGTGCCGTGAGGCTGCTCCAGGTCAAGGATATCGAGTACGCGTTCAAATGTCAGCTCGTCGAAGTAGAGACGGTCGCACATGTCATAGTCTGTTGACACTGTTTCCGGATTATAGTTTATCATCACGGAACGCCAACCTTGTTTTTTTACTGTGAGCAGTGCGTTTACGGAACACCAGTCAAACTCTACGGAGCTACCTATACGGTATGCTCCGGAACCGAGAACAACCACGGAACGGTGGTCGTGGAGGTATTCCACATCGTTTTCAGAGCCGTTGTATGTGAGGTAAAGATAATTTGTTTGTGCAGGGTATTCGGCTGCGAGTGTGTCTATTTGCTTGACAACGGGAGTGATACCGTTTTTCTTTCTTAGGTCACGCACCACGAGCGAATCACGGTTGCTGTCCAGCTTTTCTTTGCGTACTTCTCTTGCAATCTGGAAGTCGCTGAAACCTTGCTCCTTGGCAGTGCGGAGGAGGGGTAGGGGAATATTTTCTATTTCAGAGCAGTTTGTGAGTTCTGTGGCAGTGTCTATGATGTGTTTCAGTTTGTGGAGAAACCAGCTGTCGATTTTCGTAAGCTCATGGATTTTTTCAACGCTGTAGCCTTGAGCCATAGCTTGCGAGATTACGAAAATACGTTTGTCCGTAGGGTCCGCAAGTGCTTGGTCTATGTCTGCAACCTTTATTTCGCGGTTACCCACAAAGCCGTGCATACCCTGTCCTATCATTCGCAGACCTTTTTGGATTGCTTCCTCAAAGGTGCGACCGATAGCCATAACTTCGCCCACGGATTTCATGGAGCTACCTATTTCGCGGCTCACACCGTGGAATTTGCCAAGGTCCCAACGTGGAATTTTGCACACAATATAGTCCAACGCCGGTTCAAAAAAGGCTGACGTGGATTTTGTCACGGAGTTTTTGAGTTCGAAAAGTCCGTAGCCGAGACCGAGTTTTGCAGCCACGAAAGCAAGAGGATAACCTGTGGCTTTTGAGGCGAGAGCGGAAGAACGGCTCAGACGTGCATTCACCTCAATCACACGGTACTCCATGGATTTTGGGTCGAAAGCGTACTGCACGTTACATTCGCCCACAATACCTATATGGCGTATGATTTTTATGGCAAGTTGACGCAGATAGTGGTAGTCCTCGTTGGAAAGAGTCTGTGACGGAGCCACAACTATACTTTCACCGGTGTGAATACCCAGCGGGTCAAAGTTTTCCATGTTGCAGACCGTGATACAGTTGTCGTAGCGGTCTCGCACCACTTCGTATTCCACCTCTTTCCATCCCTTAAGTGACTTTTCTATAAGCACTTGCGGAGAGAAAGACAGCGCTTTTTCCGTCAGAGTGATAAGTTCCTCCGGTGTGTCGCAGAAACCGCTGCCAAGTCCGCCAAGAGCGTATGCCGCACGGACAATTACCGGGTAGCCGAGCTGGTTTGCCGCTTCCAGTGCGTCTGAAATACTGTTCACAGCCTCGCTTTTTATGGTTTTAACGTCTATTTCGTCAAGTTTCTTTACGAAAAGCTCGCGGTCCTCCGTGTCCATAATAGCCTGAACGGGAGTACCCAGTACACGCAGGTCGTATTTCTCGAAAACACCTGCCTGATACAAAGCCACACCGCAGTTCAGAGCCGTCTGTCCGCCAAAAGCCAGCAGAATGCCGTCAGGACGTTCTTTTTCAATTACTTTTTCAACAAAATACGGAGTCACAGGCAGGAAGTAAATTTTGTCTGCAAACCCTTCGGAAGTCTGCACTGTGGCGATATTCGGATTTATCAGCACTGTTTCTATCCCTTCCTCTTTCATAGCCTTGAGGGCTTGAGAACCGGAATAGTCAAATTCACCGGCTTCACCGATTTTGAGAGCACCGCTACCCAGAAGTAGCACCTTTTTTATTTTATTGTCAATCATCGCAGTGTTGAAAAAGTTGTGATTATAATAGTTTTATAAAATCGTCGAAAATAAACTCCGTGTCCTTAGGTCCGGAAGATGCTTCCGGGTGAAACTGAGCGGAGAAGAAAGGCTTGGTCTTGTGCCTGATGCCTTCGTTTGTGCCATCATTCATATTTATGAACAGCGGTTCCCAGTCGCTCGGCAGAGTGGCGGAATCCACTGCATAGCCGTGGTTTTGCGACGTTACGAAACAAGTATTCGTGCCCGCTTTCAGCACAGGCTGATTGTGACTTCTATGCCCGTATTTCAGTTTATACGTCTTAGCACCCGCAGCCTTGGAGAGCAACTGGTTTCCCATGCAAATTCCGCAGATAGGCTTGCCAATCTCCATAGCCTTGCGGATATTTATCACCGTAGCCTCCGCCATATCAGGGTTGCCCGGACCGTTAGAGATGAAAAGACCATCGTAAGGAATAGAAGTAAAATCATAGTCCCACGGCACGCGGATAACCTTCACCCCGCGGCGAGTAAGACAGCGGATAATATTGTGTTTAGTGCCGCAATCCACAAGCACCACCACTTTTTCGCCGTCACCGTATTCCTCAACCTCCGTGCAAGACGTTTTTGCCACAAGGTTTTCAACGTTCGGGTCATAAAAAGGAACATCATCGCAGCCTTCCACGATAATTTTTCCCAGCATAGAGCCCTTTTCACGCAGATGCTTCGTCAGAGCACGAGTGTCAATGCCATAAATGCCCGGAATCTTCTCCTCCTCAAGCCATTGCGAGAGAGAGCGGTCCGCCTGCCAGTGACTATGCTCCCAGGAATAATCCTGAGCAATAATAGCCTTGGCGTGAATACGTTCACTCTCATAGTATTCGCTCACATCGCCCACCTCCCTGCGAGGAGGCACACCATAATTACCTAAAATCGGATACGTGGTTACGAGAATCTGACCCTCATAAGAAGGGTCGGTCAAGCTTTCCGGATACCCCGTCATAGCAGTGTTAAAAACAACTTCTCCGGCAGTAGCCGACGGGTGTCCGAAAGATTTACCCTCAAAAGTGGTGCCGTCCTCCAATATCAATACGGCGCTTTTTGTTTGACGCATGCTGATAAAAAATTATTATGTACACCACAAAGTTAATCACTTTTTTGCAATTATGCCCACACTTTTATTCCCTTTTATCACTAAAACCGTAATATTGATGCAAAGTGCAAAAAAAAATCATAAAAACCTTTGCAAAACGACAAAAAGTACGTACCTTTGCATCTCACATCACTAATAAAACACGGGGATGACCGGTTTTGACAGCGTGTAGAGGTGGTGTGTAAGCATGCAGAGCAACGATGCCTACGCTCTATAATCTGGGACATCAAAATTTTAAATGGCGAAAACACTTACGCTCTTGCTGCCTAATCGAAGTACAGTAGATTACGCTTAATCTCCGCACAGTTTGCAGAGACAAGACATCGCCCGATTGTCCTCGTCCCGAGACTAATCGACAAGGCGGTGCAGGTAAATCGGGAATAGGAAGTCAATTTCCTCGGTAGGCTTCCGAAATTTTAGAGGATAAGGATGCCGTTGGCTGTCTTTCGCCTGCGTCATCACGAAAACCAATGGAAGAATAAGCATGTAGAAAGCACATTAGTTCCGCGTTTGGACGAGGGTTCAAGTCCCTCCATCTCCACAAAAAAAGAGACTGCCTAACACATTGTTAAACAGTCTCTTATGTTTTTTTATGGCTTATGGTGAAAAAAGTTAGCCCTTTACAATCGTTTTCAAATATGCTACATACCGCTCTGCCACTTTTTCCCAAGTGTAACTGTCACGCACTTTGCAGAAATTATGCTCCGTCATTTCTGACATATTCCCTGCAGCGGAAGCTACTTGCTCCAAAGCATAACGGAGGGAATCCACATCCTCTGCTTGGCACCAAAAAGCCTTGTCTTCGTCAAGAACCTCACGATTTGCCGGTATATCACTTGCAACAATAGGCAGACGATAACTCATAGCCTCAAGGAGAGATATAGAAAGACCCTCAATGGTGGACGGAATGCAGAATGAAAACGCATTGCGGAGCAGTTGCTCCTTGTCCTTGCCAAAAACGGCATCTGTGAATACTACATTCGGATTGTCCTTGCCAATGCTATGCAACATCTCCACATAATCCGGAGCAGCAGGATTATTCCCTGCAATTACGAGTTTATATCCCGGAATTTTTGCCTCATTAAAAGCCTTAATCAGATAATCCGGATTCTTATCCTGAACCAAACGGGCAAGAAATAAGAAAAATTTTCCTTTCTCAAGGCTAAAACGCTCCAAAATCTCCGAATCATTTTCAGCAGACACGTCAGGCAGATTTATGGCAGTGGGAATAGTAACAGCATCACGCCCGTATTTTGTTTTAAAATACGCAGTTTGGTCATTGCTGCACATTATCAAATTGCGATTTATATGAGCGGTAAACCATTCCATAGCTTTCATTATTCTCTGCTGAGTACGAGAATATTTACTGCGTTGCCACTCAAGTCCATGCCCTTGCATTAAAGTTTTTATGCCGAATAGGCGAGCAAAAGGACTCCATAGCGAAGCAGGCCATGCATTATAGTGAATCACATCAACGCCCTTTATGCGGAAAACCGTTCGGAGTGTAGCTTTCAGTCCACACCACGGCTTGCACAGAAGATTGCTTTTAAATCCTTTGTGATATATCACACGGAAGCCATTCACCATCTCCTCACGATTGCAGTCACTCTCGCAAAACACTATAGGCTCATGCCCCATACGCACAAGCTGAGTAGCAAGATTATACATATAGTTCTCTATGCCACCCAGGTTATGAATGTCACGCCCACCAATAAATACTATTTTCATCAGGAAGATATAATTATCTCGCCGAAGAGCGTTCTGCTCCTCGGCTAAATATTGTGTTACAGTGAATTAACTCCCTTGTTTGGTGTATCAACATCAAAGTATCTCCACCCCGATGTCGCTTTAAAAGATTTTATCTCAAACCCTGCTTGTCATTATTGCCTACATGGAAGAATGGAATACAATTTGTGTCAACCTTTCCACCACGCACCACTTTAATTTTATTTTTTATAACCCATGGCAACACCTTGCCTATATACTTTTTCATCACTGGAGAAGCGGATCCAATCATCCAGCAACTTTTTGGACAATTTGCCACTTTTTCACGGACTTGCTGAGCTTTTTCGCTATTCCAGATTTCCATAAAATCACTGACATCGTGGAGGTTTCCCATTGTGTCAAACCAGCAGTCTTCTTCCATACCGTTGCATGGCAAAACATTTCCGTATGGGTCAACAAAGAAATTTTCTGAACCAGCCTCGCATGGCAACATTCTACGCCCTCCCTTGATATAATTGATAAGACCAAGGTTGAAAAATGCACGGAACCATGATTTCGGGCTGTTTTCTTTCATCAGTCGCTGGATAAGCTCGTCAAAATTTGCACAAACTTCGTCAACATTTGTTACCTTATTGTCGTATTTGTGGAAATAAAATGAGTTGTGGAACGAAGCAGTAGCAAACTGCATTTTTAGGTTTCTGTTTAACTCATATAGGTGAAGCATATCCTCAGAATTGTTGTTTGACACAGTGATACCAAAGCCAATATCCTCAACACCCATTCTGCGTAGTTCAAGCAGAGTGCGGAGTCCCTTGTCGAAACCGCCTTCACGTCCTCGGAGCTCGTCGTTTTTGCAAGACAGACCCTCAATAGAAATGCGGAAACCAAGATCCGGATACTTTTTTGCAAGTGCTATAATCCTATCAGAGAAGAAACCACTGGTAGAAAACACTATTCTTTTTGTTTTCTTACGGAGAATTTTTACGATTTCCTCTATATCTTCACGTACAAATGGTTCGCCACCGGTAATATTCACTGAATTTACTTTAGGCAATTTTTCCAAAAGTTCTGGTTTGAATTCCTCTGACAATTTAGTCGGGTTGTTCCATATATTGCACATTTTGCAGTGCATAGGACAACGATAAGTAACAATTATTGATGCGTCCATAAATTATGTTGTTTTGTGTAATTATTTTGATAGACCAATGCACAGCCCTAATGGTCTATAATTGATTTTCTTTACTATTACTGATATTAAAACTGGCAGATAGATTCCCAATAGAATATTTAACACAATTCCCAATTCATAATTTGGAATCAGTCCCTTTTTGTATAACAGTTTAACTAATATCTGGAAAAATATTCCAATCAAATATATCTGATAAGTATAATCTCGGAAAGAACTGAATAATTTAGGGATATATCTATCGGCACACAAACTTAAGACAATTGAAAAAGCAATACCAGACAGTGCTGGTATTGATGGTATGTCATATACACGCGACACAACATATAAGATGATTGACGCAATAAAAACACCGGATTTGTTACTTTTAACAATCTCAATGAATTGATATTTTGAAAAAATCATACCCAAAAAGAAATATACACTAAACTTTAAGGTTGATGTTATAGATAATATTTCACAAGTAGGTATTTGGGAAAGGTTCAAAGCTAAAAGTCCCAACAATACTACTATTGTCAATAATTTCCTGTCAAGTATATATTTCCAAATCGGGTATAATGCAAATAACCACAATATTACAATAATGAACCAAAGTAAGGCAAGTGGACCATCACCTGGTGATATAAGGGTCATCAAAAAATTATATAAAGAGAGCTCTACTGGTCTTGCCACCTCTCCACCTGCCATTGACTTTACAGCTAAAGTGAATATAGAAAATACAATATATGGAATTCCAAACCTTTTTAACTTGTCGGAAAACATATTTATCCAGGACATTCTATTATTTATTCTTGTCAAGTAAAATAAATATCCCGATATGAATATGAAACATGGCATGTGGAAAGAATAAGCTAAGTTTCGCAGACCAATTATTAAGTCACTGTCACCTCCATACGAACCCATTGGGCAATGTCCTATTATCACCCACATCATTGCCCATCCTTGTAGAATAAGTAGCCAATTAATTTTTTCTTTTGCCATTTTATTGAATTTGTTTTATAAATTTTGCAGGTACACCAGCCCACATCTCGTGTGGCGGAATATCTTTTGTTACCACACTTCCTGCACCTACAACGCAACCGTTTCCAAGTGTGACATATTTTGTTATTACAGTGTGAGCACCGAGAAAAACATTATCTTCAAGTTTTATATGCCCTTTACTCCATGTCACTTCACCATCCCCGGAAACTGAAAGTAAATGAGTCAGCAAAACGCATCCCGTAGTGATATGACAATTATTGCCAATCTCAATTTCCTCAGGGTATGCCGTATCCCATTTCACATCATCTCCAATATAGACGAAATGGCGTTTATCGGTAGGTACACTAAACTTAATCCCTGCATGTTTTAATAGACGCCAACGCCAGTGACCGGGCATGGGCAAATTTGACAATTTAATAGAAAAATAAGCGATTAACTTGCTTAACGACTTGAAACCGATATTCATGATTTATTTGTTTAATTTGAGAATATCAGTAACAAGCTCAATTATTATATTCCTCGTTTTTTAATAAAATGTGCCGGATTACCTCCCCACACCTCGTATGGTGGAATATCTTTTGTGACAACGCTACCGGCACCAACAATTGCACCTTCGCCAATTGTCACATTGCTACACACGATCGTATTTGTGCCGATAAAGGCACGAGGCATTATTGTAATTTTATTTTCTTGCCAATGAATATCCTCTTTGTCTGGATTTTTTGTATCTAAATGATGAGTTAAAAAAGTGCAACCGCGAGTTATATGCACCTCATTGAATATTGTGATGTTTTGCGGATATACGCTATCAAATTGGACATCCTCCGCAATAAACCATCTTTTTAGCCCTTTTTCTGCGTCATATTTTACATTTACCCCCCCCACTTTGCGAAGTGCCAACGCCATGTACGAGGCATTGGAAACCCCATAATTGCAAAATTAAGAAGAGTCTTTATGTGACTCATGCCACCAAATAAGATTTTGCCCATAATTATTTTTTCATTACACTTTTATAAAACCTTACAAGTTTTTCCGCATAACCGTTCTCACTGAAATGCTCATTAAAAAAGTGACGTGCATTTTCAGCCATTTTGCGATATTCCATATCTGACAAACCTGAAGCATCTTTTATAACCTTTACCAATCCATTCACATCGTCATGGCTGAAAACAAAGCCGGTATTGCCATTGTCAATAATTTCCGGAATGCCTCCAAGGTCTGAGCCAATTACAGGAGTCTGAAAAGAATACGCTTCAATTACAGTCATTGGATTGTTTTCATAACACTGCGACGGAACAATCACAAAAGAGGCATTCGCCACCAACTCTTTAAGTTCACGTCCCGTCTTGTAACCAAGAAATTCAATATTTTTCAAACCTCTGTTCGCAGCATCTGCTTTTAGGTTTTCCTCAATCGGACCGGTGCCCACTATTTTCAATTTATGTCCGGGTAAATGCTCAAATACATTAATTAAGCGGTCAACACCTTTCTCGTATGAAAGCCGACCGAAATAGAGATAATAATCACGTCGGAAGTGCTCCGTCAAGTCAACATCCGGCTCCTGTGTGCAATTATATAGCACCATTGACGGAACATTGCCCAAAGAACTGCGATACTGCAAGTGCTTGTTTCGTGAGAAATTGCTCACATATATTATCCCAGCCAGATTTTTCTCAGGACTGAAAAAAGCATTGCGCCAATACATCTCCATTGCCATCATCACACTCTCAAGGACATTTCCCTTTGAGCACTTCTTTAGAGCACACTTATAGAAGTGACTACCATGGCAATCCTCGCATATCTTGCCATTACAATTAAAAGTATATGCAGGACACACCATACGGTAATCATGTGCAGTATGAACCAAAGGTATTCCATACTTTTTAAGCACCCCGAAAATAGACGGACTCATACCGCCCCAAAGTAAATGCACATGTGCCACGTCCGGATGCTCTCGCTCTATGAGAAGTTCAAGATTGTGGCGAGCCTCACTATTGTAAAAATAATTGCGAATACCTTTTAGACGAGATACACGTTCCTTGCCATTGACAAAAAACTCCGCCTGTTCGCAATCCTCATTTTTCTCATCAATAAAGCTGAAAAACACCACCTCGTGACCGGCACGCCTAAGTAATTCCGCCGTATTGAAATACACTGCTTCGCTCCCACCCTTGCGATAGTGAAAACGGTTGATTAATAATATTTTCATGTTATTTTGTGATTGACTTTTCGTTACTACTATCATTTAGTGTCAATGCTATTGCTAAGGCTATAAGTAAATCTTGATAAAAGAACACTCCACCTTGCGTAAATTGATATGATATATACATAAGTACGCAAGCAATTGATATTTCAGAATAACGCTGTTTTCGATTTTTTATAACATGAATAATCAAATATATGCACATAGTAACCATTAACATAAAACCGATAATCCCATTAGCTACTAATGCATCAACCCAACCATTATGAGAATAAATGCGTATATGTATCTGTTTATCCATATTATCCATAAGTGGGTCAATGCCAACACCTATTAATTTTGTGCAAAGGTCTGATTTTTCAAATAGTTTTAATGAAACATCTTTATAAATTAATCTACCTGAACCTGCTTGAGCTTTGTACGTCCCATTTTGTGTAATATCATTGACTCTGTGGTAAAACCTTGGATTATTTTCCAACATATAATTATATACTCCAAAAATAGCAATTACCACACTCAATTGAATAAAGAATTTCTTAATATTGTAGTTTTTGAAAGTGAATATTATAAACATTCCTATTATACCCATCACCCAACCTGTTCTTGTAAAGGCACTATACAATACATATGCTGCATAAATAAGTAATAATCCATTATAAAATTTTTCAACAGCGTTTGTTGTCTCTTTAAATCTATATGCTATGAATAGCATTGACATAGCTGTTACTATAGCTAAAGCGTGTTGACCAACAAAAAGAGAAACAAATGAACTAACGCCATCATATACAACTGCATTGTCGGACATTTTTAAGATGCCAAATGAAAAAGGAATGTTTGCCAATACAAAATACTGACTTAATACTAAACCAATTATGAATAATCTATTTTTGTTAGGTTCTTTTTTTGTAAAATAATCACAAATTAGTGGTAATAAACTAAATTTCACAGCATATCCCAATGTGCTTAATGGATATGTTCCTAATCCAAAATTAATACCATTTTTTATACCCCAAAGATATCCAAATTTTATAAAATTTGAACTGCATTTAATTGACATGTTTCTTCGCATCATATCAATAAATATGTATAATATCAAACCCAATTTCCAACTTTGGGAAAAAGCGGCACTTCTTTGGTCACAATATACTAATGCAAATATTAATATAAAATAAATAATATAATATAATGGTCGTATGGGAAGCATTCTATCTATATTGTTTAAATATTTCAATCATCTTATTTGAAAGATACACATTTGAAAGAAAATCTCTCTGAGCGATACAATTATCAACATAAAGATTGTTATTTTCAATTAAATTAGAAATATCATCTTCATTCCAATGCTCTTTTGCTATACCCAATTTTTTTAGATTCACCAATTCATGTTGATGAGGTACGCAATTTGTAAGAATAGGAGTTCCTGAAACAATTGCCTCTGTCATTGAAATCATGTTAAGTTCGCGTATTGTATCACACAAAAAGCCTTTGGCTTTTGCTAGCATCTCTGCAAATTTGTCCTGTTGCATACGTCCCAAAAATTTAATTTTCTCACCGTAACCACTTTCCGTAACTTTTGATTCAAGTTTTTGACGTTCTGGCCCATCTCCTATAATATAAAGAGATAAGCCCTGATTATATTTTTTATCATATGCAATATACTTGTCTATAATTGTGGAAATGTTTTTTCCAGGTACCAAACGTGAAACGATAATTAGATAATTCTCTTTCTCTCTGGAAAATACAAATTTATCAAAATCTACACTGTTGTTTATCACCTCATTAGAAACCTTGTTGCAATATTGCTTTACAAACTTTCTTGCTACAGTTGAACGAGCCACTATCACGACTTTATTCTTAATATAATAGCGAACTACCGTATTATGCCATATTTTTGATGGTATCTCTTTGAAAAATATGTGATGATGACCAAACTCTTGCCAGACAATCAATTTTTCTGGACATACTTTGGCTGCCGTTATTGAGTGAAATGTAAACAATTCTGAAGATATAACTAAATCATAGTTTTCTTGATTATTTTTTAAGTATTTTTTTAATCCTGCCAAAAGAGGTAAACCATGAGGAAACTTTGGAATATATTTTGTCACCCAATTTTCCAAATATACAATTTCAAATCCAAAATCTTCTTCGATTAATGGTCTGTATTCATTGCTTGCAATCAAAGTTACGGTGTGACCGTTTTTTACAAATCCTTTGCAAAAATTTACTATCATAGTATCCTTGATTGAATCTATTTTCTTTATGGCTCTTCCTTTAAGAGGTGCTGTATATAGCATAGGATTAATAATTACTACTTTCATTATTGTGTTTTTATACCAAATAATATGTTTTTGAATGCTGATTTTAGAATTGAAAGTCCGTCTTTAATAGAAATTCTTTTATTCAATACCCCAATTATAACATTAAAGGAGAATTTTATTAAATTTGAATCTGAATAACTGTAACTTAATCTACATTTCCAACAATAAGGATTATCGCAAAGAAGTATCTTTGGGTTGGGGGTTATTAATTTCTTTTCAATAACTAAAATATCTCTCAACCTATTCAATACAGCATTTCCATTACCGACTTTACCTCTGCCAAGTTCACAGTCAACTAAATATTGTGAAGAAAAAGAAGAATATTGTTTATAACAGAACATAGAAACATTTATTTGTTTCCAAACAGATTTCCCATTTATCAAATAATAATTCCCTATGCCATACCTTTTTTGATAAGCTCCTTTTTGTTTTAGAGCCTCAGAAAATGCTATATGTGTTGTTCCATTTAATACATTTCCTCCAATTCGCAAAATTTTTGCATTGAATTTGTTCGCAATATTTTCTATTAAATCATACGGTTTTGACTTTTCTGTATGATTTTCACAAATAATTTTTGCATTCTTTCCTATTGCAACATAAGGGAACAATAGGTTAGAGGAGAAGAATACGTTTTTGTGTTTAGCCATTACACTTGGAACTGCTCCGGTTCCTACAGCGATACTGCCTCCTTTTATAGGATTGAATCTGTAAAACGGCTTAAATAATACGCTACCTGTTGGCATTGGAAAAGCCATTGCTACAATTGTTCCGTCCGAGCCTACAGCTTTTAATAGTGCTTCTATTAAAGAAGCAACTCCTCCATCAATTTTTCCTACTGCCCTATACGAAATCCTTAATAACAAAGTGTCTCCTTCTGTTACTCCAATCGCTTTTAGGTCATTTTGGATAGTCTCAATATTTAGCATTGAATTATTTCTTATATTTCAAATACTTCAGAATAAATCTCTTTTCATTGCTATTTAACAATAGCAGAAAAGAACTACAAAATGTAACAAATAGTATTACTATTATATTAGCCAAAACTCCTAATACACTTAGACTAAAGAGACCTTTAACAGAGTATGAAATACACACTGTAAGTGTAGTAAAAATTAGTAACTTTCCACACAAAATTGAAAAATCTTTTGTAATGTTTATGCCGCATTGTTTTTTTACAGTATAAACCCTATATGCCAATATTATAAAACTAATAATTACTTTTGAAATAAGTGCAGTTTGTGGTGAAAAATCTAACCATAGCAACAAGTAAGCAATAGGTAATGAGGAAATATATAAAAAACCGCTTACAATTTGATATTTTTTAATGTTCCCCTCGGCATATATTACCATCAATAATGTTCCGGTTACTATCTCTATTAATGAAAAGATTATTGTTAATATACAAAAATCAGAAGTTAACATTGGTACATTATCTAACCATATTTTCAATATAAAATCAATATTAATTATCAATGGAATAGAAACAATAAATAACAATAAAAAGGATAGTTTTGATGTTGATAAAACTAAAGTTTGTAATTTGTCTTTTTCCCCAGAAGAAAATATTTTTATTATACTAGGTCGAAATGCGGTTTGGAAATTTGTAACAAATTGCAGAACTGCGGCATTAACTTGATTAGCAATCCCCATTGCAGAGTTTATAGCTACCGAAAAGAACATATTTAATACTATATTAATGCCTTGGTTTGCCGTGATGAATGATATTTGTCCAACTGTGTTCCAGCCAATAAAACTAAACATCCTTTTTATCACAACTTTTGATAAAACTCTTTTATACTGAACCTGTATGAGTCTTTTACTACAATATAGATAATAAATTAAGAATATAATTAGAGATTCTAATGCTAAAAGCCAAGAATAAGTCGCTAATTTATTTGTAAAATAATAGAGATTCCATATTAAACATAGTTTTAATAAGCAGTCAAAAATGGAGATATATGAAAACTCTTTCATTTTTTCATATGAAATTACCGTTGCATGAAATGGTATTTGTAAAAAATGGAAGACAAATACTAACAATGATGTTTGATAGACAATATTTGCATCATTTTCTTTTCCTAAAGGTATATTTATGTAGTTTTTTAGAAACCATAAACCAATAGTTTCTGCAATTATTAATACAATTATAATAATTATTACATTAACAAATAATCCGTTAACCAAAACGGATTTAGCTTTATCTATTCTTCCTCTTCCTAATTCAATACACATAAAACGTTGATTTGCATTTGACATAGTATTGCTAAAGAATGACATTAGTAGAATTACCCCTCCTACAACATTATATATCCCATAATCTTCAACACCAAGATATTGAAGCAGCAGTCTAGCAGAAAATAAATTAACTGCCATTATAACCACCATTCTTATATAGAGAATTAGCGTATTCTTCGCTATTCGCTTGTTATTTGATGTATTTTCGGAAATTTGATTCATAGCAGCTTATAAAATTCTTTCTTTTATAAGTTTATAGCAATCATTAGGGTCAATTTTCATTTGATAGAGTTTGATATTTCTGTTTCGCAAGATTAATAGCATTTTATTTCTATCTTCATCACTGCATTTCAATCCAAGATAAATATCAATAATGGAATCGTCCGGATGTTTTATAGCTTTAAAATTTGAGGAATTTGTAGGATCGAAGTGAACTAACCTTACTTCGTTCTCATATTTCCATATTTTGTGTTTTGCAAACAAAGCATCATTTATTGTAAACGAGCCCCTATTTTTGAATATCATTGATTCTTTGTATTCCACATTGGATATTTGTGTGCAAATACAATTCACAGGATCTGCATTACATACAAAATTATCTTTGAACCTATATTTAATACAAAAACCAGTATGATTTTTGGAATAATGAGCCCACATCAAAGGATTTACATCTTCAATATTTTGTTTTTCATGAACTATATTATCAATGTCATCAATACCTTTGGGTAAACTTTTTGTTCTCACAAAACATCTAACCTTAATATGATCATATACTCGTTTTAATAAAAGTCTTCGTTTTTTATTTAACTTAGCATCCTTAACATTCTTCTTCTCAAGGAGATATAGATTCCATTTAAATATAATTGTATCCATTGGGTCATTGAATGTTCCCGGATGAGATACCGTAAGTGTGTTGTTTTCAATATCTCTCAAAGAATAGTCGGAAAAACTTCTAAAACTAAAATATTCATAACCATCGTAGTGAGAGGTTCCAACAAAGTGATAATAAGCGAATTCTGAAAGATGTTTATATGCTTCAATTTCATTATCTAACATTAAGTACAATAGTGCCATTTGATTTCGTGCTATAGAAATATGCACATTGTTTATTTGGCTTTCATGAATATTATTAGATAAATCGTCTAATTTATTTATTGCTTCTTCAGGGGTATAAAGTTTCTCAAAAGCTGATGTTATATTAATTAATTCTTTGCGTATTTCTTTTTCCTCAAATTGATTCAAAAATGAAATATGATTCAAGAAGTAATTATAATGTTTTTCAAAAGAATTCTGATCTTTTTGTCTTATTGAGTTGTTAATAATCCCCAACAAGCGGGTTATATAATTTCTCTTATAACTCTCAAAATTATCAATTTCCATTTTTATATTTTCTGCAGGAATTCTTGTGGCAGATGCGGTGTGGCGACTGCACAGACGCCGGTGATGGTGACTACGAGGCGGCGGTCCTTTTTGATGCGGACTATGGTGCCTTCCGCTCCCTCAAAGTCGCCGGCGATGACGCGGACTCGCTGCCCGGTATGGAATTTTTGGAGGTCCTCAAAGTATTCGAGGTGCTCGTTTTCGGTGTCTGTGATGAGACGAAACATGTTCATTTCGTGGTCTGAAATGATGGAGGGGCGTCGCCCTTCGCGTGTGAGGGTGGTGTAAATCATGATGCGGCTGCGGAGGGCGGATGCTATGTTGCTGATATTGCCTGTGTTACAGCGGAAAAACATGAGCTGGCAGAGGGGCTTTACCACTTCCACGATTTTGTGGTTTTCTCTGCGGAAGTTTCTCAAAACGGGGACGTATATCTCGTCCGTGATTTCGCTTACCACTTTCTTGATGCGGTTCAGGTCGCGGTCAAACATTTTGGAGGCGAACCAGTGTGGCTCGTTGTCTGCGGGAGCAGGTTTGGGTGTGGTAATTGCCTTTGGCTGAGGTGTTTGCGGCTTGAACGAGGCTGCGTCTATGTCTCGGAAGAGTGTAGTGGCTGCGGGTTTGCCTATATGGCGGCTGCAGAGTGCTCGAAATGCCCTGTAATAGAATTTTATAGTGCTGATTTTCAGGTTTTTGGCTGCCAAAAAAGCGAGAAAATCGTTGATGCGGCGAGAGTCGATGTCCGTAATGGCGAAGTCGTCTGCGAAACAGTCGGCGAGGGTGCTGCGGAGTGCGGCAAAGGTTTTGGCGTAGCGTTCCTGCCCGGAAGCATCGAGTTCCGCAATCATTTCTTCTATCGCATTTTGTGCTGTCACCATAAAAAATAGATTCGCAATTTTTCAGACATTATTTTTATTCCCCATGCCTACATAGTATCTAAGCACAGGTTTCTGTTTCTCTATCTCTAATTGACTGCTATTGAGCAATATACGAGTCAATGTTTTTTCTTTTTTTTGCTCCCGTCCGAGAGCGGTTTTTGTGTCCATCTCTTTGTAAGAGATTCGCACCGCAGAAGTGACTTTTTGCCTATTGCTTGACTGTCAGAGTATTGCCATTCTAAATAGTGAGGATTTGGGCATATATAAAGATGTGAAAAATGCATTTTTGGGGCAAAAATGACGCTTCGGAAAGATAAAATCTATTTTTTGTGTAGATTCCAAAACGAAGTGCAACGTTATTGAGGTCTAAATTATGTAGATTC
>JBJECR010000150.1:0-24727 GCA_051871275.1 Muribaculaceae bacterium
ATTCAAACCTGTAACCTTCTGATCCGTAGTCAGATGCTCTATTCAGTTGAGCTAACGAGCCAACGCTTAATTGCGATTGCGACTGCAAAGTTAAGTCTTTTTTCTGAATTGACAATAACTTTTTACAAATATTTTTTCAAAAAGATTTTTTACTTTTGCATTTTAGTCAGGTCTTAATGGTGTAATCAAACAAAAAACGATAATAACCAAAGCAGAATGTTTACGTTTAACAGGCATAAATCCGAAAAAGAAGAGAGGTTCACACACATTGTGGATACTTATCGTGAGCCTGTTTACTGGTTCATTCGCCGCAGAGTGGTGAGCCACGATGACGCAGACGACGTGACACAAGAGGTGTTTATACGTATTTACAAAAATATTGATTCCCTTAAAGACCCTGCTGCAGAAAAGGCTTGGATTTTTAAGATTGCTGCAAACGAATGTAACAGGTTCCTGACGCAGAAATACCAAACTGCGGAACTGACGGAAGAAATCTCAAACCGCCTTATGGAATCTGAATACGTTGACTACGACGATGCAATGCAAGTAAAATTTCAAAAAGCACTGCAAACTCTCTCTGAAAGGCAACGTAACGTGTTTGAACTCCGCTACTACGAGGAAATGCCATACGAACAAATTGCCACTGCACTAAACTCGGAAGTTGCCACACTCAAAGCCACTTACTACGTTGCAAAACAGAAAATTACGGATTATATACTGAACAAATAAATAAATATACAGACAATATGAACACTATTGATAACTTTGACGAAATAGGACGTAAGACGCCTTACACTGTCCCGCAAGGATACTTTGACGGTCAGAGAGAACGTCTGCTCAAAATTGCTGACGAGCAAAAGCCCAAAAGGCTTACAATGGTGAGACGTATCGCATCTGTGGCTGCGGCTATTGCCGTGATTTGCTCCTGTGCTGTCTATTTTTTGGGTAACGACTCCGTGCCGGCTGTGAGTATAGACCCTATGGACGCATACCTTTCTTCACTTAGCGATGAACAGCTTGCGCAGGCTGTTGATATTGCAGACTATGATATTTTCTTTGAAACAGATTCTATTAACTACTAATTTTTTTATTCACGCTTTATGAAAAAGATAATTTTAATCACTCTTATATCACTCTTCTCCTGCACCACTCTTTTTGCAGACAAGAAAAACGCCCCCAAAAAGCCTACGGAAGATGACTTCCGCCGTGAAGCTACAGTAATATCCGAGCGACTCAAACTCAGCGAAGACAGTGCCAAAGCATTTGAAACCGTCTATGTGGATTATAAAAAAGAAGTTTTCGCCGCTATGGAAGCTTGCTGCAAACCTTCCGACAAAAAAGAAAACCTCACGGAAGAGCAAATTGATGAGCAAAACAAGGCTCGCTTGGCTCACGCTCGCAAAATGCTGGACATCCGCGAAGATTACTACACTAAATTCAAATCCGTGCTCAAGCCGTCACAAATAGACCGCATGTACAAGATTGAAAAGCGTATCGTGGAACGCAAACGCACTGAAATCAGTTCTCGCAAGTCTAAACACGACAAAGACGGGAAAAAAAGTTCGGACACTCGCCGCAAAAGCAAAAAGGGCGGACAAGGCTCTGCTCACACGGAACGCCAACAAGAATAATAAGTCACACATAACACAACAGCAACACTCTTCATAGATTTAAGGAAGCCCGAAAGGGCAATTGAAACAAGTTGGGGTGGAGGCGGATTGCGAAATCGTCCTCCACTCGTTTTTTTAACCCTGAAAAGACAATAAAAGATTACAACTTTTGACGATATGACTTATTATTCGTAACTTTGCACCGTCGTTTGAGAGTAAACGGCAAAAATCATTAGAGATTCTCAATGTTAAAGGTGTGAAAATGAGTCTCTAAACGAAAAACTAAACTTATTAGAGTATGAAAAATTATCTCACCACTCTGATTGACTGTCATCTGGACAAAAATCCGGAAAGAGTGGCTTTTAAATACAAAGAATATCCCGGTGGGTCTGATTGGAAACCCACACTTTGGAGTGAATTTAGCGAGCAAGTTAACGGTTTGGCTGCCAGGCTCTTGGATTCAAACATCAGCGTACAGGACACTATCGCCATTTTCTCTGCAAACCGTCCCGAAATACTCATTTCAGATTTTGCCGCTTTTGCAATACGTGCAATCCCGGTTTCTATTTATTCCACAAGTAGTGCAGAGCAAGTAAAATACATCGTAAACGACAGCAAAGCATCTATCCTTTTCGTTGGCAACGAAAAGCAGTACGCTATCGCAAAAAGCGTGGCTGCAGAAATGCCCGGACTTAAAACTATTGTTACGTTCGACAACGTGAAAGTGGAAGAAGGCGATTTCACTTTCAGCGATTTTTCACAAAAAGCATTGTCACGCAATTTTAATTCCGAAATTGCTAATCGCAAAAGAGATGTGAAAGAAGATGATATCGCCACACTCATCTATACTTCCGGCACTACCGGCGAGCCTAAAGGTGCCATCCTCACCCACTCCAACTTTAACGCCGCACTCGCCATTCACGAAAAAGACCTCCCTATCAGCAGCGAATGGGAGTCACTCTCTTTCCTGCCGCTTAGCCACATTTTTGAAAAAGCGTGGACATACCTCTGCCTCTCCATGGGAATAGTGGTATGGATAAACAATAACCCCAAAGATATCACAAAATCGCTCCGTGAAGTACGCCCGAACTGTATGTGTTCCGTGCCTCGCTTTTGGGAAAAAGCATACGCCACCATCACAGACAAAATGTCTGTAATGCCCTGGTACAAAAAGGCTTTTGTGAACTATGCTCTCCACATCGGCAAAAAAAGAAACATAGAATACGCAGCAAAAGGACTCAAAGTGCCAAAGTTGCTCGCTCTCCAATACAAATTCGTGGAAAGCCGCATCTTCAAGCCGCTCCGCAAAGTTATGGGTATTGAAAACGGACTTTTCTTCCCAACGGCAGGAGCACCGCTGAGTGCAAACATCACGGAATTTTTCCATTCTCTTGGAATAAACCTCGTGATTGGCTACGGACTTTCCGAAACCACTGCAACAGTATCTTTCTATCCTCCTTGCGGTTGGCAACTCGGAACCGTTGGCAAACCGCTTTCCATTTACCAAATCCGTCTGGGCGAAAACAATGAAATACAACTCAAAAGCCCGACGGTGATGAAAGGCTATTTCAACAAGCCCAAAGAAACAGCGGAAGCATTCACTGCAGACGGGTGGTTCCGCACAGGCGATGCCGGCTCATTAGACCCTGAAACAGGGGCTATCACACTCACAGACAGGCTGAAAGACCTCTTCAAAACCGCAAACGGCAAATACATCGCACCTCAGGCACTGGAAACACGCCTGGGCGAAGACAAATACATAGAACAAGTGGCAATAATTGCAGACAAACGCAAATACGTCACTGCACTTATAACCCCTGCTTTTGAGGCACTTGCGGAATACGCGGAGAAAAAGAAAATTCAATACAAAAACTTTGAAGAACTCGTAAAAAACAACGAGATTATAAAGCTCATTCAGCAGCGTATTGATGCCTTGCAGAAGGAATTTGCCTCATTTGAGCAAGTAAAAAAGTTCACCCTCATTCCCCGCGAATTTTCTATGGAACTCGGTGAACTCACAAACACCCTCAAAATTCGCAGAAAAATCATCAGCCTCCATTTTGCCGGCGAAATAGAAGCAATGTACTTATAATCTTTTGCAAAATACTGCAAATTTGAATTTTTCTTGTAAAAAACGAGAAAAATAACTACTTTTGTGGTTCAAAATTGTTATATAGGTATATAGGTGACGTGAAACGCATTTTTCTCATATTAATTTTGCTTCTTTCTTCCGCAGCAAGCATCGCAGCAGGCGAAGTTTTGCCGCAAGACGAGAGTAGCCATAATTATAGCAGAGAATACGTTGAAAATGAAGATATTGAAATCAACGTAAAAGACGGAGTGGTGACTGTCACCACCTCTAAAACCGTCACTATCAAAATCTTCACTATCCTTGGGCAACTGATAACGACGGAAACGGTAAAGCCCGGCACTAAAAAATTTCATATAGAATCACGAGGAATCTATATTCTCAAAGCAGGTTCGGTAACAAGAAGAATCACTATCTAACATGTCTAAAAAACACTATATTGGACTTAATGACAGTGAAGTTATTCGCAGCCGTGAAAAATATGGTGTAAACGTTCTCACCCCGGCTGAAAAAACTCCACTCTGGAAACAGTTTTTAGAAAAATTTCGTGACCCGCTGATAATCATTCTTATGATTGCAGGCGTAATGTCTATAGGTATTTCATTTTACGAATATTACGGGCTTGACAAAGCCATAAACGTATTCTTTGAGCCACTCGGCATTTTCATAGCCGTGCTTCTCGCCACCACACTCGCATTTTACTTTGAAATGCGTGCTGAAAAAGAATTTGAAATACTCAATCAGGTTAACGATGATGAACCCGTAAAGGTGATTCGAAACTCTAAACTGATACAAATACCAAAAAAAGACGTTGTGGTGGGCGACATTGTGGTAATTGCCCAGGGAGAAGAAATTCCCGCAGACGGTGTGCTGCTGGAAGCTGTATCGCTGAGCATTGACGAATCCACCCTCACGGGAGAACCTATCTGCCACAAAACCACAAACCCGGAACTATTTGACCCTAATGCCACATTTCCATCAAACCATGCTCTCCTCGGCACAAAAGTGATGGAAGGACATGGAATAATGCAAATCACGGCTGTGGGCGACAACACGGAAAACGGCAAAGTTTTCACCGCTGCACAGATTGACGACAACGTAAAAACCCCTCTGTCTGAGCAACTTGACAAACTTGGCAAACTGATAGCAAAAATCACTTACGTCATAGCCGCAATAATCGTGATTTGCCGCCTGACAATGTTTTTCATTCAGTTTCCGGATGCTGAATTTGTAGCCATTGTGGACTATTTCCTCAGCACAATCATGATAGCCGTGGCACTCATCGTGGTAGCCGTGCCGGAAGGCTTGCCTATGGCTGTAACTCTCTCACTCGCTTACAGTATGCGACGAATGCTCAAGACAAACAACCTTGTCCGCAAACTCCACGCCTGCGAAACCATGGGAGCCACAACCGTTATCTGCACGGACAAAACCGGCACACTCACGCAAAACAGAATGCAAGTGGCAGACACTCTTTTTGACTCAAACATAGATTCAGACATCATAGCACTGGGAATTGCAGCAAACTCTACCGCACAACTCTCTGAAAACGAAGATAAAACGGAAGTAATAGGCAATCCTACGGAAGGTGCGCTCCTGCTCTGGCTCAAAGGCAAAGGTATAGACTATCGCAGCATTAAAGACACTTGCGACACCGTTTTCGAACTGCCTTTCGACACCGAAAGAAAATACATGGCAACAGTTGTTTCAACCATGCTCGGGAAAACGCTGTTGCTCGCAAAAGGTGCTCCGGAAATAATAATGCAAATGTGCAATATTTCAGATGCGAAAAAGGCAGAAACAAACACAAAACTCGCGGAATTTCAGTCTCGCGGAATGAGGACACTTGCCTTTGCCTGCAAAGAAATAAGCCCTGACGAAATCCCCGTAAAAGACAGTAAACTCACGGCTAAAGACTTGACATTCGCAGGCATAGTGGCAATTTCAGACCCGGTGCGTGAAGACGTGCCAGCAGCAGTGGAAGAATGTATAAATGCAGGCATCGGCATCAAAATAGTGACAGGAGATACACCCGTAACAGCACGAGAAATAGGACGACAAATAGGACTATGGACCGATAGAGATACCGACGAAAACATCATCACCGGACCGGAATTTGCAGCACTCACAGACGAGGAAGTTCTGGAGCGTGTAATGGACATCAAGATTATAGCCCGTGCTCGTCCTATGGACAAAAAGCGACTTGTGGAAGCACTGCAAAAGAAAGGGCAAGTGGTGGCGGTGACAGGCGACGGCACAAACGATGCACCGGCACTCAAAGCCGCACACGTGGGTCTTTCCATGGGCGACGGCACTTCCGTGGCAAAAGAAGCCTCAGACATTACAATCATAGACAATTCATTCTCATCAATAGGCAGAGCCGTGATGTGGGGACGCTCGCTTTACAAAAACATTCAGCGATTTATCCTTTTCCAACTCACCGTAAACGTGGTGGCATGCCTCACAGTATTTGCCGGAGCACTTTTCGGAACGGAATCTCCGCTCACAGTGACACAAATGCTCTGGGTAAACCTTATCATGGACACCTTTGCCGCTATGGCACTCGCATCATTGCCCCCAAGCAATGCCGTGATGAAAGACAAGCCCAGAAACAGACAGGCATTCATTATAGGCAAAAATATGTGGGAAAACATTCTTACAACCGGCACCGTGATGTTTGCAATAATGCTCGGGCTACTCTATATCTTTGAGAATTACGACGTTACAAGTCTCACAAACCTCTTTGCCTTTAATGCCTCAAGTCCTTCCGTAGCCACAAGGCTTATGCCCTACGAGCTTTCGCTCTTCTTCACAATATTTGTATTTCTGCAATTCTGGAACATGTTTAACGCCCGTGCTTTCGGCTTGAATATCACAGCATTAAACCTAAAAAAATGCAGTGAATTTAATTTCATCACAATAGTAATTTTTATAGGGCAATTACTCATCATCACCTTTGGCGGAGCCTTCTTCAACGTACTCCCGCTTGCCCTCACAGACTGGCTGATAATCATCTCCGCCACCTCCCTCACTCTCTGGATAGGAGAAGGCGTCAGAGCCGTCAAAAGATAGTAAAACGCTTATTCCTTTGCTTTTAAGGAAAAAATTACTTACCTTTGTAGGACACAAAAAGATTTAAGGATATGAAAGGAATAGTGCTTGCCGGCGGCTCCGGCACAAGACTTTACCCTGTGACAATGGGTATTTCCAAGCAACTCGTACCAATCTACGACAAACCCATGATTTATTATCCCGTTTCCGTGCTTATGCTCGCCGGAATACGCGAAATACTCATCATATCCACACCACAAGATTTGCCCGGATTCCGTCGCCTGCTCGGTAGCGGCGAACAACTCGGCGTGAAATTTTCATACGCGGAGCAACCTCGTCCGGAAGGTCTTGCACAGGCTTTTATAATAGGCAAAGACTTTATCGGCGATGATGACGCTTGCCTTGTGCTTGGCGATAATATTTTCTACGGTCAAGGCTTCACTCAGATGCTGAGCCGTGCAGTGCAAAATGCCGCAGAAAGAAACGAAGCCACCATTTTTGCATATCCCGTGAAAGACCCGCAGCGTTTCGGCGTGGTGGAACTTGACGAAAACAATAAGGCTGTTTCTATTGAAGAAAAACCTGCCGAACCTAAGTCAAACCTCGCTGTAGTAGGACTTTATTTTTACCCTAACGAGGTGGTGAAAATAGCTCCGGAAATAAAACCTTCCGCTCGCGGAGAGCTGGAAATTACCTCTGTAAACCAGGTATTTATGGAAAGCGGCAGACTATGCGTGGAATGTTTCGGTAGAGGTTTTGCATGGCTTGATACCGGTACTATAGATTCGCTCATGGAAGCATCTTCCTTTATTGAAGCCATCCAAAAGCGACAAGGCTTTTACGTTGCCGCACTGGAAGAAGTGGCATTCCGCCGTGGCTTTATCACTGCAGAAAAGCTCAAAGAAAATGCAGCAAAACTTATCACCACGGAATATGGTCAATACCTTAATGCATTAGCAGACAGACACTTAAAATGACACTATATACTCCCACTATAATACAACTGCCCAAAATCTGCGACCCTCGCGGAAATCTCTCTTTTATCCAAAATGGCAACAAATTGCCGTTTGAAATAGCACGGTGCTACTGGATTTACGATGTTCCCGGAGGAAAAATGCGTGAGCCACATGCTTTCCGCACACAGGAACAGCTGATTGTGGCAATGTCAGGCAGTTTTGACGTGGTAATTTCCACTCCCGACGGCAGCCGCGAGCGTTACCGCCTGGACCGCTCATACAACGGACTTTATCTGCCCGCTATGACCTGGCGTGGACTTGACAATTTCTCCACAAACTCCGTGGCTATGATTCTCTCCTCCACGCTCTACGAGCCACAAGACTACATAAACGATTTTGAACTTTACAAAGCACTCTGCCAAAAATGAGCAACGCCGATTCACATAAAATTTCACTGATTGCGGACTGCAAAATCATAGAACTGAACCGCAACAGACACGACTACGGCTCACTGACCGCCGTGGAAAATTCCGCCGATGCTCTTTTTGACATCAAACGTGTGTTTTACCTATACGATGTTCCCGGTGACTCTGAACGCGGCGGACATTCCCACCACAAAGCACAGGAACTGATAGTGGCACTCAGCGGTAGTTTTGACGTGACCCTGCACGACGGACACACGGAAAAAACTTTCACGCTAAACCGCCCATACAAAGCACTTTACATCCCTGCCGGAATATGGCGAAGCCTTAACGGTTTTTCCTCCGGTGCCGTTTGCCTGGTGCTTACGTCAGAACTATTTGACGAGAGCGACTATGTGCGAAACTTTGACACCTTCCTTACGCTAACATCAGAAAAATTGCCACGATGAAAATTCCTTTCCTTGACCTCAAAGCCGTTAATGAGCCTTATTTCAGCGAAATATCTGCAATTTGCGAGCGTGTTGTCCGTTCCGGAAGATACATCGGAGGCGAGGAATGTGAAAATTTTGAACGAGTTCTGGCAGAAAAAACGGGTACAAAATTTTGTGTAGGAGTGAGCAACGGGCTTGATGCTCTGCGACTTATCATTGAGGCATACAAGGCACTGGGCATTTTCAAATCCGGCGATGAAATAATAGTGCCTGCAAACACGTACATTGCTTCCATCCTTGCCATTTCACAGGCAGGACTGACGCCCGTACTCGTGGAACCGACACTTGAAACGCTGAACATAGACACTTCCGCCATTGAGGCAAAAATCACCGCAAAAACTCGCGGCATAATGACCGTACACCTCTACGGCAGAGTGGCTTTTGACAGCACTATGAAAGAAATTGCCGCTAAGCACGGTCTGAAAATTATTGAGGACAACGCACAAGCCATAGGTGCTGTTTTAGACACGCCGGGAGTAAGCGGAAATTCTCGCATCACGGGTGGACTGGGCGATGCCGGAGCATTCAGTTTTTATCCCACAAAAAATATCGGTGCACTTGGCGATGCCGGAGCTGTTACCACAAACGATGAGGAACTTGCAAAAATGGTTCGCACACTCGCCAATTATGGTTCAGACCGCCGATACCATAACATTCAGATAGGCTACAACTGCCGTTTGGATCCTATCCAAGCTGCCATTCTCTCTCTCAAACTCCAAGACCTTGATGCCATTTGCCGTCACCGCCAAAAATTGGCTCAAATCTATGATGAAAACATCAAAAGCAGCGATATTATAAAGCCTGCTATTCCGCAAAATCCACTTTCACACGTTTGGCACCAATACGTTATTCTTACGGAGAATCGTGACGCTCTCCGCAGCAAACTTGCCGAAGCAGGTATAGGCACAGACATAAATTACCCTACTCCGCCGCATCTTCAGCCATGCTATGCAAACACTTTTACTTCAGACACTTACCCTATCACCGAAAGAATTTGCCGCCAATGCCTTTCCTTGCCGCTTTCTGCGGCACTTACTCAAGAAAATGCAATCTTTGTTGCGGAAAGCATTTGCTAAAGTAGCTATCATAGCTATTTTAGCTAATTTAGCTACCTTAGCTAATTTAGCTAATCTTGCTTATAAAAAAAAGCGGCAACACTTTCGCATCGCCGCTTAATTATGCATTATGAATTATGCATTATCTTAATTATTTTCCGGACGGAGTTTGCGGACAGTTTCACCGGTACGCCAGAGTTCACTTTCGCGGAGCTGACGGAGTTCTTCGTTAAGACCTTCGCGGTAGCCCGGCTGAGAGTTACTGTCGATAGATTTCTGTGCTTCAACACCATCTTTCACGCTCTTATAAAGCTGTTGTACAACCGGTTTGATAGCATCGTGGAACGGTCCCATCCAGTCCAAAGCACCACGCTGAGCTGTAGTAGAGCAGTTTGCGTACATCCAGTCCATACCTTTAGTAGCGATGAGCGGCATAAGTGACTGTGAAAGTTCTTCCACTGTTTCATTGAATGCTTCAGACGGAGTGTGACCGTTTTCACGAAGCACTTCATACTGTGCAAGGAAAAGACCCTGGATAGCACCCATAAGAGAACCGCGTTCACCTGTAAGGTCGCTGACAGCTTCACGAGTAAATGTAGTTTCAAAAAGATAGCCGGAACCGATACCGATACCGAGAGCAAGAGTACGGTCAAGTGCCTTGCCTGTAGCATCCTGATAAACAGCAAAAGAGGAGTTGATGCCACGGCCTTCAAGGAACAAGCTGCGTACTGATGCACCGGAACCTTTAGGAGCTACCATTATTACGTCAACATCTGCAGGAGGCACAACGCCTGTGCGGTCGCTCCAAGTGATAGCAAAGCCATGAGAGAAATATAATGCTTTTCCTGCAGAGAGAGCTTTCTTGATTGTTGGCCAAACACTGATTACAGCAGCATCAGAGAGCAAGCAGCAGATAATAGTACCTTTTTCACATGCTTCTTCAATACTGAAGAGTGTTTCACCCGGTTTCCAACCGTCTGCAACAGCCTTATCGTAAGTTTTGCCGGCACGCTGACCGATAATTACGTTAAAACCATTGTCACGGAGGTTTTGTCCTTGGCCGGGGCCTTGTACACCATAACCAATGACTGCAATAGTTTCATCTTTGAGAATTTCACGTGCTTTTTCAAGAGGAAATTCCTCGCGAGTTACGACGGTTTCTTCAACACCGCCAAAGTTTAATTTTGCCATAATTATAATTTTTAAGCCAATTTTCAAATTTTGCCACAAATTTACGCTTTTTATTCGTATTCTGCAATAATTTTCCAAATAATATTATATAAAACTATGTTTTATAACATTTTTTGCACTTTTACCGCACTTTTATAACACAACTTTCGCTATTTTGCCGGCTGCTTTGACGATAAAGACGCCGTTTGCGGCAACAGGTATTACATTTCCGTTACCACTGTAAATAAGTGTGCCTGCCGGAGTGAATACACTCACGTTTTCTCCATTTGTACCGGAAACGTAAATTGTGCCATTGCTTGCCGTGATAGTTACGTCACTCATCTCTATGCTTTCCAACCTTGCGGAAACGTTAAAGTCCAAAGTAATAGGAGCGGATTCACCGGAAGCAAAAAGTTTCACAACACTTGCAGTGTGTTCTCCCTCATCAAGGCTTGAAACATCAAATGTGGTGACATTTGCAGGCACCTGCGTGCTTTTTCCGTCAATAGTCACACGGTAACCCGTGAAAGCACCTGCGGAAGAGCCCAGTCCGGAGTGTTTAATACCCGTGGTGAGAGCCACATCATCAACAAGGAGGAAAAATCCGTCGTATGTGCAGTAGTTGATAGCCACATATTTTGCATCGTGCGGAATGTTATATTCATAATATGTGTAATCCACCGGAATTGCGATATCTTCAGTGATAAATGTGAAATCTTCCGGATTCATTCCCGTTGTGGAATATCCAATGCGGATAGATTCCAGGTAACTGTCATCGATAAGAGTGTAACTGCGAGCCTGGAAAGAGAATTTGAAGTCGCGGTGATAGTCCAGTTGCGGAGAGATAAACCAGTCGTCGGTGTCATGTTTATCCGGGTCACCTTCACTCTCGGAACTCTGCGTTGCGGCAGCGGCAAAGAAACCAAGAGCACGTTCTCCGCTGTATGCAGTTTCCTGTGGCATAGCAGGATAAGTGCTTTTGCCGTTAAAGATTATAGCTGCCATTTTAGAACCCATACCCGGGAAAGATATACCCGTGAAACCGTATGAAAGGAGCATATCACCATCGTGATAGTTCCAGCCGTTTTCACCCGGTGCATTTATTTCAAAGTCCGCAAAATCATCACCGTCAAAATCTTCTTTAATATCTGCAAAGAAGTCCCAAGCCAGAGTTTTGCTATCCTCGATATAGTCTATATTCGCAGCCGGGAGCAGTTTCTGAGTGAGTTGTGCGGAAATGCTCTGCGTATTGTCCGTGAGAGTTACGGTGGTGTTGTATATTTCAAAACCTTTCTTTGTAATTCTCACACTGTAATTGCCTTTGAGGAGGTTTGTGATGGTGGCAGTACCGTTTTCCACAGTTGCAGTGTGAGGGTCATAACCCGGTTTATAAACCTCGAAGAGAGCACCGTCTGCATCTGCCGTATTTCCGGAATTTGTGGTAAGCGAGAGAGTAAAATCGCATCGCATATCTTTTTCCACAGCATCGGAATAAGTAAGGTCGGACGTAGTATTATCTATTAAATAATGTGCTTTTACGGCGTAAAAATACTTGCCCTGCGGCAAACTGCTCCATTCCTCATCTGTAAGCGTAAAACCGGAAGATGTAGGGAACACTTTCCACTTATCAGGTTCCGTAGAGTCCTGAGTGTTCATTCTCACTACGTCGTATTCTATTTCCGTTTCTTCATTTTCCTCGATATTTTCGCCTACAGGGTGAATGAGCATAGCACCGGCATAATCCATTTCGCTGAAATAGCGGTAAGAGTCCGGAGCGGCATAGTATGTGGCAAAGAAAGATTTCTTGCCCGGGAGAATATCCTTGTTTGTATCGCGTGCAATACTTACCGGTCCGTCACCTGCAATAGCGATAGCACAGCCGTAAGGACAGGAAATAGGCTCAGGCAAAGTTACTTGCGTCCACATATCCGTCAAATTCGGAATCACGTTTGAATAAAGGACTTTTCCGGTAGGCAAACCGTCGCTGCCAACTTCTATCACATAGACGTAAAGTGCTGAGGCAATATCAGGTACATACATTGAGTAATACCTAAACTCGTGGAGGGTAATGGGATAGTTGAAAAGGCTACCCACAACATTGTTTTCCGAACCGGTATCGTAGCCGAGAGCAGAACCAGGGATAGAATTGTCATAACCAAGTTCACGGAGGTGTGCCGGGCGATACCATTTCACGTTGCCCTTGCCGTCGGATTCAATTTTAAGAGGAGCTATATTGCTTTGTTTCAGAGTTATAGCAGGGAGTGTCACATTAGCTTCACTTTCCGTAAGAGTACAATCCGCAGTGTAATCAGTGAGCAAATTTTTCTCTATTTTCAGAGTATAAACAGTGCTGTTTCCAGCCACAGTCACTCCGGAGAAAGAGAATTTTCCGTCAGCGTCTGTAGTTGTGGCATAATCATCATAGCCTGTGAGAATAACCTGTGCACTTTTCACGGGGCTGCCATTTGAGTGAACAGCCGTGCCGGAAACAGTGCCTTTAAGCATCTCGTTCATAGTGATATTCACTGTTGACGTATTGCCGTTTGTCACCACAGCCTGCTGAACATCAGCGTTATAGCCATGAAGTTCCGCTGCAACATTGTACGTTCCTGCCGGCACTTTTGCGAACTCGAATTGTCCCGTTGCATCGGTCACCACCGTGTAAGCCGTAGGATTTTCCTTGAGATAAACCTTTACTCCGGAATTATCCTGCTTGCCGGCAACAGTTACTTTGCCGCTTACCGTACCACCTTCTTTTTCAGCAATTTTCAGGTTTTTAATCACGATAATCATACCCTTGCTTTGAGCCAGGTAGTGGCGGAAACTGATGTAGTAATCGCCTGCCGACATTTCAGGCAGAGGTATTTCACATTTTTCGCCGTAATAGTTTTTAATTTCTTTGTCAAAAAGCACGGTGTGAGTGGAAGGGTCTGTGCTTGAGCCTATTCCCACCTGCAGATTTTCACGTTCATAGTATGAAGTGAATGCCGTGAACGACAAAACGTAATTTTTACCGCTCTCAAAGGTGACAGCCGGAGAAATCATCACGTTGTTCACATCGTTTTCCGTGCTATAGTTTGAAGCAGCACCGTAACCGCCATAAGCACTATTGCCATAGACCCAACTGATGCCGTCACCGTCTAAATCAATCATTGACCATTGAGCCAATTCACTTTCACTAAAATCACAACTGTAAGGCACTGTCACGCCTGCAGTTACATCTAAATTCAACGCCATTGCCGCAAATAACGGCAGTAGCGAAATCAATCTTTTTACCTTATGCATATACTAATAATTAAAAAGTATTACGAATTAATAGAGCAAAGTTAATTATATTTTTCTTAATTGTATATTGAAAAAATTAACTAATTTTGCAAAATAAACTTTTAATCACATAAAATATTACATCAACATGGGCTGTATTTGCTGGATAGGTGCATTTATCGGAGGAATGTTGTTCGGATTTCCCGGTGCTATCATTGGTTATTTTCTCTGCTATTTTCTCAGTAAAATGGTAGGGGAAGACAATTACGTACAAAACACCACATCAAACAGAACATATTATCAAGAACGTACACAGCAACAATCAAACCGCTTTTTTAACAGCTTGATGCTCCTCACCGCTCATGTGATTATGGCAGACGGCAAAATTATGCACTCCGAAATGGAATTTGTGCGTGCTTTTTTGCGTACAAACTTCGGTCAGCAAGGTGCCGTTTCCGGTGAAGCTATTCTCCGCGAACACTTTAATTTCAAAAAAGCGTACGGTGCAAACATGTGGGAAGAAAAAGTACGCAACACCTGCTACGAAATTTCCGCAACTATGCCCGCAGAACACCGCATACAGCTCATTGCATACCTTGCGGAAATTGCAAAAGCTGATGGCATTATAGAAAACTCGGAAGTTGACGCTATCCATTTTATTACCGCAAACCTCGGTCTTCAGCCTTCTATCGCAGACCAATTCCTGGCTATCTCGAATACCGACACAAGCCTTGACAATGCTTATAAAATCCTTGGTGTTTCGCCTAATGCCACCGATGATAAAGTTCGCAAGGCTTACAAACGCCTCGTCCTCCAGTATCACCCGGACAAGGTGGCTCACCTGGGCGAGGAAGTAAAAGCAAACGCTACAAGAAAACTCCAGGAAATAAACAAGGCTCGCGACATTGTCTATAAATCTCGCGGCATGAACTAATCCCCCCCTATTTTTACTCCCATGAAACAATACTTAGACTTACTCAAGCATATCCTGGAAAACGGCACGGATAAGGCTGACCGCACAGGCACCGGAACTCGCAGCGTTTTCGGCTATCAGATGAGATTCAACCTTGAAGATGGTTTTCCACTCCTTACCACTAAAAAACTCCACCTCAAATCCATAATTTACGAACTTCTCTGGTTTCTGAAAGGCGACACAAACGTGAAATACCTCCAGGAGCACGGAGTACGCATCTGGAACGAATGGGCAGACCCTGAAACCGGTGACCTCGGACACATTTACGGCTACCAGTGGCGCTCTTGGCAAGATTATGACGGAACTTTCATTGACCAGATTTCCGAAGCCGTAGAAACAATAAAAAACAATCCGGATTCCAGACGTATTATCGTAAGTGCCTGGAATGTGGCAGACTTAAAACGCATGAACTTGCCTCCATGCCACGCATTTTTCCAGTTTTACGTGGCAGACGGCCGCTTGAGTCTGCAACTTTATCAGCGTAGTGCCGACTCTTTCCTGGGCGTGCCGTTTAACATTGCATCATACGCACTTCTGCTCATGATGATGGCACAGGTCACAGGGCTTAAAGCCGGTGATTTTGTTCACACCCTGGGAGATGCACATATATATAACAATCACTTTGAACAAGTAAAACTGCAATTAACTCGAGAACCGCGTACTTTGCCCAAAATGATTCTCAACCCCGACGTGAAAAATATTTTTGACTTCAAATACGAGGATTTCACCCTCACGGACTACGACCCCCACCCTCATATCCCGGGAATCGTAGCAGTGTAAGCAAAGTATAATCAGCAAAATAGCAAACCCTTAAATCATACATAAAATTAAAAACTATGACACCATTAGTAGTAATTCTCACAATAGCAGGATACTTCGCACTTCTCCTCGGCATCTCTTATTTTGCATCAAGAGGTAGCGACAACTCCACGTTTTTCACCGGAAACCGCCGTACGCCATGGGCGTTAGTGGCATTTGCCATGATTGGAGCCGCAATTTCCGGAGTAACCTTTGTTTCCGTGCCCGGAATGGTGGTAAACAGCGGGTATTCGTACCTGCAAATGGTACTCGGTTTCATTGTGGGATATTTCCTCATAGCCGCAGTACTCGTGCCTATTTTCTACAAGAAAAATCTGGTGTCTATATACGGCTACCTTGAAGAACGATTCGGAAACTACACATATCGCACCGGAGCATGGTTTTTCTTCGTATCCAAGATGCTCGGAGCGTCTGTCCGCTTCTTCGTGGTATGCATAGTATTGCAGGGACTGGTGTTCCAGCCATACCATTTGCCGTTTGAATTTAACGTTATCGTAACTATCGCCCTCATCTGGCTTTACACCGCAAAAGGCGGAGTGAAAACGCTCATCTGGACAGATACCCTGAAAAGTTTCTGCCTCATTATGTCCGTAGTGCTTTGCATTTATTTCATTGCAAAAAACCTCGGCTTCTCTTTCGGCGAAATGATTGCTGCCGTGAGCGACGACTCCACATCACAAATGTTTTTCTTCGCAGACCCTAAGGCAAGCACATACTTCTGGAAACAGTTTCTCGCCGGAATCTTTATGGCTATCGCTACCAACGGTTTGGACCAAGATATGATGCAGAGAAACCTCGCCTGCAAAGATTCCAAAGAAAGTCAGAAAAACATGATTGTGAGTGGAATAATGCAGTTCTTTGTTGTGGCACTATTCCTCATTTTGGGTACACTCCTGGTGATGTTCCTCAAGAGCAAAAACATTGCACTGCCTGAAAAGACCGACGAAATTTTCGGTATGGTTGCCGCAGATGAATCCATGCCGGTGATTGTGGGCATACTCTTTGTGCTGGGACTCATTGCCGCCGCATACTCCGCTGCAGGCTCCGCCCTGACCTCGCTCACCACATCTTTCACCGTTGATATCCTCAAGGGCGACAAGAAATACGATGAAGAGAAACTCACAAAAGTTCGCCGACTTGTTCACGTAGGAATGTCTGTGGTGATGGGACTTGTGATAATAGTATTCTACTACATGAGCAACCAAGACGCTATCAGTGCCGTTTATACCCTCGCCTCTTACACCTACGGTCCTATCCTCGGACTCTTTGCCTACGGACTTTTCTTCAAAGGCAAAGTTCGCGACGCCGCAATCCCGGTTGCCTGCATCGCAGCACCTATTTTGTCGTGGGTGATACAGTACGAACTGAACGAGATTTTTGCTTACAAAACAGGATTTGAACTCATTCTTATAAATGCCGCCGTAACTATGGCAGGACTTGCGCTCTCCGCTATCGGCAACGGAAAAGTGGAAAAAGCATAAACCATAAACGCTTATGGCTCAGGAACTTTTTGGAAAATACGTATGGCTCATGGATACCATCCGTCGCTACGGACGTATCACTCGTGAGGAACTCAATCGCTGCTGGCTTCGTGCTTCTATCACAGACGGCAAGCCTATCCCTCGCCGCACGTTTTACAACTATCGCATGGCTATACAGGACCTCTTCAACGTAAACTTGGAGTGCGACCCTAAAACTTTTGAGTACTACATTGAAGATGATAACGAACACAACAACTCCGTTACATCTTGGCTCCTGAACTCCACTGCCGTAAACTCCGTACTTTCCGAATCTCGCGACGTAGCAAACCGCATTTTTGTGGAAGACGTGCCCTCCGCCAGAGATTTCCTGAACATCATCATCAGCTCGCTCCGAGAAAACCACACCGTAAAATTCACGTATCACAACTATTATCGTTCTCAGCCACAGGCAAATATAACAGTTGAGCCATACTTCATCAAGATTTTTCGCCAGCGGTGGTACCTTATAGGCTACAACGTTTCAGACAAAAAAATAAAAACCTACGCTCTGGACCGCATGAGCGACGTGAAAGAACAGGAAACAGTGTTCAAAATCCCGGAAGACTTTGACCCTGAGGAGTTTTGCAAATACAATTTCGGTGTCATCTTTGATAGCAGCTCACCTAAAGACGTGGAAATAAAAGTGGAAAGCCACACCGCAAAATATCTCCGTGCTCTCCCACTCCACCCCTCACAACAGGAACAGCTCCACGACGGCTACTCCATTTTTACCTACAAACTCTGCCTCACAGCAGACTTCATAAACGAAATCCTTTCGTATGGGCCGCGTTTCACCGTCCTCAAACCCCGTGAACTGAAAACTATCGTTGTGGGTAAACTCAAAGAAGCACTCGCAAACTACTCCAAATAATGGCAGCTGCCTAAAAAAATAGCTAAGATAGCTATCATAGCTAAAATAGCTAAAATAGCTATATTAGCTAAAATAGCTACATTAGCTATATTAGCTAAATCAGCTAAAATCCTGCAAACCAGGCAAATAGCACAGCCCATCCTATTATTTAACTTTATTTAACTTGCAAGCACGGCAAAAACTCCGTACCTTTGCACTCACAAAACATCGCGGGGTGGAGCAGTGGTAGCTCGTTGGGCTCATAACCCAAAGGTCGGAGGTTCGAGTCCTCCTCCCGCCACTAAAAAAGGCTGACGAAAGTCAGCCTTAATTTTTTATCTATTTTTCTCTTATTTCAAGAACTTCAGACACACGGGCTTGGGAAGATACATCTCGGAGACACATTCCGGGGTGATGATGCCGGTGGATTTGGAGCGACGATAGACCTCTATTTTATTGTCGTCGCGGCAGGCAACGAGGATGAAATTGCCGTCAGGAGAAAATGTGAAATTGCGAGGATGACGACCGGTGAACACGTATTGCAAATTTTTAAGGCTTCCGTCGTCCTGAATGGAGAAAACACGGATACCATCGCCTTTGAGGCGGTTTGAGGCATATAGGAATTTGCCGTCAGGACTGACGTGGATATCTGCAGAACCCTCAGCACGGAGTGTGTCACAGACTGCATTTCCTGCATCACCAAGATTCTCGCCGTCGTAGCTAATTCCCCGAATAGCACCGCTTTTCTCTCCAAGGATGTAGCAATACTTGCCATTCGGAGTGAAATCCACATGTCTCGGGCCAAAACCTTTTTTCAGTTGGATTGTGTCTGTAAACACGAATCCCAAATTATTAGTAAAAGACTTTTTAGCAAAATATATTCGGTCTCTGCCAAGGTCCGTAACCACCAGAGCAGACTCTTGTGGCATTACTTTCACACAGTGGGCATGGGAATCTGCTCTATTTTTAGAATAATTGTCATCACTTGACAAAGATAAGCAAGCCAGGTGGTCGTCAACAATGCCATTTTGCTTAAATGAGAACACAGACACAGCACCGCCGGAATAGTCGGCTGTCAACAATCTGCCATTGAAAATTTCCACGTAGCAGGGGTCTCCGCTTGAACCTTCGCAAAATTCCGCTTCACGAAATTGTCCTGTATTTTTATTGCACGGAATGGTATATACGCCGGAATTATTTCCTGTTTCTCTAACTGCATAGATAAGGTTTCGCTCCTTGGAAACAGCTATATACGACGGATTATGAGCCTCCACGGAATCTACCACAGAGAGCCTTCCCGTATTGGCATCAAACTCCAGGGAATAGACGCCATAGCTGCCTGTATATACGTCATTCATCTCCGTGTACGTGCCACACACAAGTATTTCCTTATCTCTAACCTGCTCGCAGCCTGCCAGCACGGCAGCTGCAAAAATGCAGTTAATCCAAATGCTATATTTCTTTTTCATCGCAAAATTTTTCTTTTTGCAAAGATAATACTTTTAGTGCTATTTTAAAACACCAAACCGACATTATCTACAAGCAAGGTAAGTCCTATGGTGCCGATGTATGCTTTGCCGCTGCCGGCAGAAAGCATAATGAGCATGTGTGTTGGTGTGGCATCTTCTCTGTCCCAACCTGTTTCCACTACTTTCACCATTTTGCCCTTGCTGTTTGTAGCATAGTACGAGTCTTCTTCCGGAATTAACCCCATATAGCTTTTATAATCCGTGCGAGAAGTGATGTCACCGTACCAAACGGGGATTTCAAAGCCGTTTACCCATCCGTTTGTGCTTTTGTCCAGGTGCAGACGACCTGTGCCCACACGCTTGGCATAGATGTTTCCGTCTTCGTCTTCAAAGCGACGCTGGAGAAGGATGTATGCTTCCGCACAGTCGTGCCCCTTGTACGTTTTCTTTTTTCCGAAACCACTGGAATACGTACGAGTGTCACCGTCCGGGATTGTGAGACTGTAGTCAAACCGGAGAGCCTTTGGGCGACGAGTGAATTTAATTCCCATTTCCATTTTGCTGTAAGGGTCGGAAGTGGATTTTATAGGTTCTATCATTTTTCCCAGGAAAATGGAACCTGCCACCACGACGTCTATGTTTATGATACCTATAGCCTTGCAGTGTTCCATAAGGCAAGTGAGTTTGCAGCATTTGCCACCGCCTGCTCTGTCCTCCGGGAATACGGCATTTGAACCTTTGACGATACTCATCACGTTTGCGAGCACGTTTGAGGTTGCCCACGGTGAGCCTCCCTTGTTGGTGTATGGAATATTTCCGGTGATAGATTCCGTAGGTCCTATTTCATAAAGAGTCTTTTTGTTGCCACCGATAATACGGGATTCGGGAATAGTACGAGTAACCCAATTTTCAAAATCACCGTACTTTATTTTCTCAAAAGTCTGAGACTTAGTGCCAAAAACGCTTGTGAGAGCTACTATTATGGCAAGAATGTATTTTTTCATATTGCTGTTTTTTCCTTTCTCAAAGATTTGGGTTGCAAAATTACTATAAATATTGCTATTTTGTGCATCAACTCGCCTTTAAGAATAGAAATAGTGTAAGATATGCCAATTTTTTTGTAATTTCGCATAGTTAAACACCATTTTTAACTTTCTTTATAAAACAGGCTCTTATGCAGAAGAAAACTATCTGGGACTTGAATCGCCCTACAACAGAGGAATTTCGCCGCAGCCGCAAGAATCCTCTTGTGCTTGTTCTTGACAATATACGCAGCCTTAACAATATAGGCTCTATGTTTCGCACATGTGATGCTTTTGCGGTGGAACGAATCTGTCTTTGCGGCATCACGGCTTGTCCACCATCCCCGGAAATTCACAAAACGGCACTTGGGGCGGAGGATTCCGTGGGTTGGACATATTATGGCGACACTCTTGATGCTATTGCGGAGCTGAAAGGCGATGGCTACACTGTTTGCTGTTTGGAGCAGGTAAAGGAGAGTATTTCGCTGGAAAATTTCGAGGTGGAAAAGTCAAAAAGATATGCAATAATAGTAGGGCATGAGGTGGAAGGCGTATCGCAGGCAGTAGTAGATGCCTCAGACGTTTGCATAGAGATTCCACAGAGAGGCATGAAACATTCACTTAATGTTTCCGTTTCCGCCGGAGTGGCACTGTGGCATTTCTTTGAAAAGCTATTGCACTAAATAATAAGTAGCTAATATAGCTAAGGTAGCTATTTTAGCTAATATAGCTATTTTAGCTAAAATCCCTCTAAAATCTCATTGATTCCTCTGACTTTTTACAAAAAAGCGCGAGTTATTCCTCTGACTTTTTACAAAAAAGTGCGAGTTATTCCTCTGACTTTTTTCAGAAAAGTGTATAAATGTTTGTAAATATGGGAAATAAGTGCTATTTTTGTAGCAAATTAGATTACGAGGAAATGTATATAGAAAGACTTATAGATAAAGACCTGCTGGAATGGAAAGATTCCCCGGCACGAAAACCTCTGCTTTTAAGAGGAGCAAGGCAAGTGGGAAAGTCCAGCAGCGTGCGTCATTTTTCCAAAGAATTTGACTATTTCATAGAGGTAAACTTTGAAAAACGTGAAGAAATAAAAGTCCTTTTTGAAAAAGACATAAATGTCCAAGAGATAGCAACAAAACTTGGAATTATATATGATGTACCTATTATACCCGGGCGTACTTTGATTTTCCTTGATGAAATACAAGCATGTCCGAACGCTATAAAGGGTCTATGGTTTTTCAAAGAAGATATGCCGGAACTGCACGTAATAGCAGCCGGTTCTTTGCTGGAATTTACCCTTAAAGAAATTTCATCTTTTGGTGTGGGCAGAATACGTTCTATGTATATGTATCCTCTTTCCTTTGATGAATTTTTGATGGCGGAGGGAAAAGAGTCATTGCTCGCGGAAAAAAGAAAAGCCTCACCGGTATGTCCTCTTTTACAGCCAATCCACGACGGCTTGGTAAAGGAATTCAGACAATACATTGTGATAGGAGGAATGCCCGCAAGTGTGGCATCGTGGATAAATACCGGAAATTACCTCGCAAGCATAGATGAACTGGAGGATATCCAGCAGACATATTATGATGATTTTGCAAAATATTCTCGGAGCGTGGAACCTGCACTGCTCAGAAATACGCTTTTCAGTGTTGCTGCACAAATAGGAAACAAATTTATGTATAGCAAAGTTGAAGGCGGATATAGGCAAGATGACGTAAAAGCAGCACTTTCTCTGCTATCTGATGCAGGAATAATAAAAGAGGTGAAACATACTGCCGCAAACGGATTGCCACTTGGTGCGGAAGTGAATGAAAAATTTAAGAAATACGTTTACCTTGACAGCGGATTGCTACTTAGAATATTGGATTTTAATTCAGGTAATACAAACAAGGCGGCAAGTGATATTCTGCTCAGCAATGCACAGGATTTGGTAAATAAAGGTAGCATCACGGAGATGATTGTAGGTTGGGAAATGCTGAAATATTCCGGTTCAAGATTTCGCCATGACCTATTTTACTGGGAATCTCCTGAAAGAGGGGCAACATCTGAGGTGGATTATATTATTGCTAAAGATGGAAACGTATTGCCTATAGAGGTTAAATCCGGAACAAGTGGCAAAATGAAAAGTTTGAGACTCTTTATGGAAAAGAAGAATATTGCCTATGCTGTAAGAACTTCTTTGGAAAATTTCAGCCGTTTATCTTTCTCAGATTCAATTTCTTCCAAGAATATTGATATTATTCCTTTGTATGCTCTCTCTAATTTGATATCATAAAAGATAAAAAAACAGGCGGGAAATTCCTGCCTGTTTTATGTTTTTTTGCTTGCAGTTTGTGATACTGCGAGCAATTATTTTTTGAATTGAGGATTAGCGGATATACACTTTTTCTGCTTTGTTACCAACGCGTTTGATGTATAAGCCGTTTTCCGGATTAGCAATTTTTACACCTTGGAGATTGAAATATTCCGGTGCTACTTCTGCATCTTGTGCAATGGATTCAATGCCGGTGGTTTTGATTGAATTTACTTTGTATTTTGATGCGTCATCTTTATCAGAAGAAATCTCAAATGTGCTGGAATATTTTACATCTTTAACATCAACTGTTTGTCTTTGATTATTTCCATTCTCAGAGAATATGAGATTTATATTCGTGTATTTTGCATCAAATGTGTAAACCAAGAATGTAATACCGTCTTCAACAACTTCGCCTTGGAAATTACCACCCGGCCACGCAGCTGTAATATTTTTATCACCTTCACTTGTTTTAACCCAAGCATATATATAGTTTACAGTGAATGGAGCATCTTTCTTAACATAAACAGTGATGCCGGCACTGACAGTAAAGTCAAGTGAAGCAACTTCAGAGTCTTGGAAATTCTCCTTTACTGCAATTGCCTTGATAGTGCAGTCTGATTTTTGTTCAAATGGAGCGGTGTATTCAAAGCTGTTTGTTTGAGTTGGATTTTCACCATCAAGAGAGTAATAAATAGTTGCGCCCTCTGTTGCTGTAGTGATAGTTACAAAGTTGCCGTTTTGGCTGATTTCCGGAGTTGCAACCACTAATTCTGCAAATTCGCAAGATTGAGAAGCAACTTCTGATGTTGGGAAACCCTCTCTGACAGCGATAGCTTTTACAGTGCAATTTTCTGCGATTTTAAGTCCTTCACTATAAGTTTCAGAAGATGCAGACGGTTCAGTATCATCTGTAGTATAGTAAATTGTAGCGTATTCATCTGCACAAGTGATAGTGACTACGTTATCTGTGCAAGAAATTACAGGTGTAGCCATTTGAAGGCTTACAACCTCGTAATTGTTATCGCTTTCAACTTTATATGCTTTTGATTCAGTGATTCCTTCAATATTAGCTGTTTTTTTTGAATCATTACCGCCATTAAAAATGACATTAACAGGGTTTATGCCATCAGCAAAAGTGTAATAATAGTACGTTACACCGTTAATGCTTGTTTTATCATCATCTGTAAATGCTCTTCCCGGCCAATTATCAAATACATTAGTTTGACCGTGCCATGCCCAAAGGTAAGTGGTTTCATACGGAGTGTTTACATAAACAGTAATAGGATCTGCTTTAGCAGCGAGAGACGTCATAATTGCTGCTACAAAAACTAAAAGAGATAAAAATTTTTTCATATTATTTTAATTTTAAAGATTGATTATTCAGTTAAAAAATCCCGTCTGCGATTCACATCCCGGACGGGACGATACTATACATTATATTTAATTGCCTTGCAGAGCCTTTCATGAATGCTCCGCAAAGTTTGCCTTTACGTTTCATTGGTTTTTAGTTTTTTGGTAAAACTGAAATTATATTAATTAAAAATATGTTGTGTGCGATAGTAATAACCTTATTATTATGCTATTAATCTCTACTTTATTGATAAATCGCTACAAAATTATATATATATATATATATATATGCAAGTTTGTTAATAGTCTTTAACTAA
>JBJECR010000151.1:0-5520 GCA_051871275.1 Muribaculaceae bacterium
CGCCGCCATTATTGCAATGAAAGGGAAAGATTCTTTATTGTGCCAAATCCACTGCGTAATAGAATTTACGTCCTGTTGGGTAAAATCCGGTGATAAACATTACCTTGTCGTATTCCGGACCACTTTGCATGATTGTCTTATATATCCTTTCCACATCGTCGGCAGAAGAAACACGGCTACTGTTTATTTCCACAATTATAAAGCCCTCTTTCACACCGGCATCTTTAAACTTGCCGTCTTTGAGTTCTTTCACTTGGACGCCGTTTGAAATGCCAATTTGTGCGAGTGTTTCATCTGATGCTGCTTCAAGAGTACAACCGAGTTCAAGTACGTTGCCGGAACGAGTAACATCCGTATTGCCGAGAGAGTTACGCAGAGTTACCTGTGCTATATGTTTTTTATTGTCACGATAGTAAGTAATATCCACTTTGTCACCCGGGCTGTGTTTTGCGATAGCTTCCTGAAGCTGTGCTGTGTTGATGGTTTGAGTCTCGTCTATAGAAACAATAACGTCACCTTCCTTGAGACCTGCCTCCTGCGCACCGCTACGAGGCTCAACACCTCCTACATAAAGTCCGCCGGAGATTGCAGTAATGCCTTTTTCACGTGCAAGTTCTGAAGTAAGTTCGCGGAAAGAGATACCGAGGATTGCACGTTGAACCACACCATACTGCTTCAAGTCTGTGATAACTTTCTTCACAATAGAAGTAGGAATTGCGAAAGAATAGCCGGTAAATGAACCTGTCTGACTGTAAATAGCGGTGTTAATACCGATAAGTTCACCTGCAAGGTTTACAAGTGCACCACCGGAGTTGCCCGGATTCACTGCAGCATCAGTCTGGATATAAGACTGAATTCCGCTGCTACGCATCTGAGTAAGAGATGAAATATTTCGTGCTTTTGCACTTACGATACCTTTTGTAACCGTTGACGTAAATCCGAACGGATTACCCACTGCAATCACCCATTCGCCAACCTTGATTGCATCTGAATCACCAATAGGAATAACGTGGAGTTTTTCAGCATCAATCTTTATGAGAGCCAAGTCCGTATTTTCGTCAGCACCTATCACAGTGGCATTAAAAGTGCGGTTATCATTCAGAGTAACTTCAAGGCGATCCGCATCCTCAATAACGTGATTATTAGTAACGATATATCCGTCTTCACTGATGATTACACCGGAGCCAAGACCTGTTTGACGCTGTTCCGGCTCCTGCTGTTGCTGCTGTTTGCGACGCTGAGACTCACCACCGAAGAAATATTCAAAAAGAGGGTCACTGAATGGTGATGAAAAAGAATAACTTGCCGTCTGAGTTGAGTAAGACTTAATACTTACCACACCGTTTACTGTAGATTCTGCTGCAGAGACAAAATCCGGTATTTTATCAACATCTGAATCTACTACTCTATGCAATGAGCCTGATTCCGTGAAAAGAGGAAATTCAGTCTTGCCGGCTGTGGTGTTGCCGAGTACAAAAAATGTAGCAACAGAACTGATTACTGCTACTGCTCCGGCTACGAGTGATGTTTTTACTATTGGTTTCATATCGTTTAAATGTTAAATTCACAAATTTTTAAGTTAATATTTAACTTTTCAGGTGCAAATATACGGTATATTTCTCAATCTGCAAACAAAATTTTACATTTTAGACTATTTTAATACTATATAGTTTAATTCATAAAAAAAGTATGAAAAGCAATGAATAATTATTTACGAGATGTACAAAAATAGTGCCAAAACTTAGCTTACTCATTCAGAGACCTGTTGACGCAATCAAAAAAAAGAAACCCGGCAGGAATAATCTGTCGGGTTTCTTACTCGGTTATAAATATTAAAACTCTATAGTTTCTTTTTATACACCTTGGAGTTTGAAGTTAATTGGAAGAGTGTACCATACGTTAACCGGCTGACCGTTCATACGACCCGGGATAAACTTAGGCAGAGATTTAACAACTCTGACAGCTTCTTTATCAAGGTCAACGTCACGGCTACGAACAACTTTTACTTCACCAATATCACCTGTTTTAGTTACAACGAATTGAACTACAACACGTCCTTGGATATTGTTTTCAGCTGCCATTGTCGGGTAACGGAGGTGATCTGCGATATACTTCATAAGTTCTGCTTCACCACCCGGGAATTGAGGCATCTGTTCTACAGATTGGAAAACCTGTTCAGGTTCCGGAGCCTTTTCTTCAACTATAACTTCGTCCTTATATTCACGTACAACGTTGATATCGTCTGTACCTTTATCAAAGTTTGTAGAACCGAGAGCGGTTTGAGTTTCCTTGATTTCGTCCTGAGACTTAATTTCTTCAACAACTTCGTCGTCATCAGCGATAGCGATTTCAGTTGCCTTCATTGTGTTAAGTACTTCTTCAGGAAGAACTTCAGGTTTTTGCTCTTCAACTCTCTGCTGTACTTCCTCCTCTTCTTCCTCTTGAGTTTCTTCTTCAACGAGAGCAGCCATAGCTTGCTGTTCTGCAAGAAGTTTCAACTCTGCTTCTTTCTGAGCGATACGGTAGTCGTTATACATACCATATACCCAAGCGAGGAGAAGGACAACGATAAGTCCGATAACTGTGAATAACACTGCTTTATTGTGGCGGGCATCAGATGCTTCACGGAGTTTGTAAGCACCGAATTTCTTGTTTTTACCTTCGAATACCAGGTCGCGCCACTCTCTTGATGAAAGATCTACATCTTGTGCCATTTTCTTACGATTTTAATAGGTTAATAATATAGTCAATCATCACATTAGTGTTTAGGATTTTTTGCAATATAGTCAAGAATCATTGCAGAGTCAACTTGGTTGATGTTATCAATCTGATAACGTGAAATCTGGTTAATCTGCATTTCATCGAGTGCTGTAATCACACTTTCCCAAGATGCTTCCGGAGTAGCCTTGATAATAACTACAGGACGAACGAGTGTAGAGTCGTTACGGATTTCTTTAGCACGTTTTTGATATTCCTCGTCGGAAATCTGTTTGTCGCGCCAGAGTTTTTTCTGCTCATTGATTTTAGCAAGAGCTTCCTTGTTTTTATTATGAAGGATTTTACGGATACCTTGTTCCACACCGCCTGCATTACCTACGAAACGTTCTGCATGAACTACACCGTAGCCGTCCGGAGATGGGTCAATAAGGCCGTCTTTGTCTTTATCTTCCACGAAAGGTTTACCTTCGTAGTAGTAGATAATGTTCATAGCACCTTGTCCGTCCTCTTTGATGTTGCCTTTGGCATCACGTTCAGTGGTAAGGATAAGAGTGATAGCTTCAGAGTTTTTAGCTTTAGACTGTTGTTCTTCGCTTTCAATTTTCTCATTGGAAGGCAATGAGATATTGAGAGTCTGTGACTTAATCATAGTGGTACAGAGCATGAAGAACGTAATCAGAAGCATGTTCATATCCACCATCGGAGTAAAGTCCACGTGGATACTCATCTTTTTCTGGGCGCCTTTTTTCTTTTTGCCGCCGCTGGATTGTTCTATTTGTGCCATAATGATTAATCGTTTTCAGTTTTTAGAGCAGTCATTACACTAAAACGGTTCATCTTGATTGTCTGCAAGTTGTCAAGAACACCGTGGATTGTCTTGTAGTTTGTGACAGCATCTGCTTTTACAGCGATTCCTTCACCTTTCTTCATTGCGTCTCTAAGGTTCTCGTTAGAAGAGTTATAGATAGCACGCATCCAGATTTGGAATTCGTTTGTAATTTCCTTTGCACCGGAAGCGTCTTGGAAAACGATTTCCGTCATAGGAATGCCGGCTTGTGGATTTTCCATGTTTGAAACGAACTCATCCTGCTTTGTTTGGTCAAGAGCGAGGAATTCGTGCATAACAGCCAATGGAACGCCGAAAGTACCTATTTTTGCAAATTTATCTGCGTCTAATTGAGTAAGATTAGTTTTTTTGCCTGTTACCTCTTCATATCGCTTAGCTGCTGCAAGAAGAGCCTCTTTACGAACTGATTCAGAAGACCAAGATTCATCGTATGTGTCAAGGTCTGCTTCACCTAAGATAGAGATGAAAACCTTACCTTCAGGGCTTACAAGGATAGAAGCGACGTTAGAAGTCGGCACCTTGATTTCAGAAACGGAAGACGGTGTAATCACCGTAACCGGCTCTTTAGTAAGGAATGTTGAGGTCAACATGAAGAAAGTAAGCAAAAGAACGGTTACGTCACTCATCGCGGTCATGTCGATGAGCGTACTCTTTCTTTTTATTTTTACTTTGCCCATATTTTACCTTTTTTTAATTGTTAATGAATTATTAAAATAGGAAAATAGGGATTAGTGATTAGCTGCAAATGTTTGAACGATTGAGTAGCCAATCTCGTCGATAGCGTAAGTAAGGTTATCGATTTTGTTTGTGTAGAAGTTGTAAGAGATAACTGCGAATGCACCTGTTGCGATACCGAAGGCAGTGTTCACAAGTGCTTCAGAGATACCTGTTGAAAGTTCTGTTGAGTCAGGAGCACCTGATGCAGAAAGTGCCTGGAATGACTTGATCATACCGATTACAGTACCGAGAAGTCCGACGAGAGTACCAAGAGTAGTAAGAGTTGCTACGATTGGGAGGTTCTGCTGGAGTGAAGGCATTTCCATTGCAGTAGCTTCTTCAACTTCTTTCTGGAGGTTAGCGATTTTTTGTTCTTTAGAAAGCGCTGTATTTTCGTCCATTTCTTTGTAGCGAACGAGAGCTGCGTAAACAACAGCTGCTACAGAACCACGCTGTTTTTCGCAGAGTGCTTGAGCTGCAGCGATATCGTTTTTAACGAGGCAAGCTTTAACTTCTTTCACGAATTTTGTGATGTCACCTTTACCTTTTGCACTTGAGATAGCGAAAGCACGTTCTACAGAAAGAACGATAACTGTCAAGAAGAGAGTTTGAAGAATAGGCACGATAATACCACCTTTGAAGATTGTACCGATAAGGTCAATTGGGTGATACTTGATGGATTCGTCTGCGAACCACATTGATGCACCAACTTCTCCTTCAAATTCAAAGTGACTTGGAGCACCACAAACGAAAAGGAAGAAACATACAGCGATTAAAAAACATACAACGATTACCAAGAAAGCATTCTTGATACCACGAACATTGCCACCTGCAACTAATGCAGCATTTTGAGAGGGCTTTTCCATAATTGAAATTACTTTGATAATGTTATTAATAATTATTGATTAGTGTTAATTAAATTTTTGCTTGAGTTTTGTTTTTTACGGTCTTTTTCTTAAGGTACTTGTTTTTTTTGTTTTTGTTAGTTACTGTTTTTGGTTGTTGCTCGACACTTAAATCGAAACACTATTGCAAAAGTATCTATACATTTTCAAAAAACAAAATTTTCCGCCCACTTTTTTCTTTTTTGACACACAATTTTTAAGTTTTTTATGATTTTCTACTATTATATAACGTTTGCTGTCCGGTTTTATTAGAGCCTGTATCATATAAACGCAACCAGGAGGGTGTATCAAAATTCGATATGCCCTCTTATGTTAATATATTGTAAAATATGA
>JBJECR010000152.1:0-24395 GCA_051871275.1 Muribaculaceae bacterium
CGTAAATTTGCAAGATATTGCGAAAGAAAAGAATTCTACATGAAAAATATACTGTTATATGTCATTCTTTTAATGCTTTCCGTGTTTGCCTTGCAAGCGGAAAAGCCACAAGAAGTGCAGCCGTCGTATTCGTGGACTATCCTTGAGCCACTTGGTTTGAGGCAAGAGTCAACGATAGATACGCTATTTCAAAACTATCATCGCCGTTCTGTTCCTGCAATGGTATCATCAGCGTATGCCACAACGGGAAACCTTGGTGCGGAGGGACTGAATCTTATCTATTTTGACCGAAAAAATACTTCCGATTTCTTTTTTCAAGATGCACTTGCCGCATGGATGCCGACACTCTATGAGATGACGTTTTACAATACTCGTATCCCTATGACGCTCCTTTCATACAACACCGGTGGTGGCAAAGAAAACTCACAAGACAGGCTTAACGGCATTTTTTCCGGCAATATAAATAAAAACGCTCAGGTGGGAGCAATGCTGGATTACCTCTATTCCAAGGGTAGCTATAACTATCAGGCAGACAAAGATTTGAGTTGGGGTTTTAATGGTTCATATATCGGTGACAGATACGAATTTCAAGGCTATTTTAATCATTACAACTTGCTGAATAAAGAAAACGGCGGTATTGTAGATGACCTTTATATCACAGACCCGGCAGAAATTCAAGGTGGTTCCACAAAGGTGGATCAAAAAACCATTCCTACGAATCTCACAAAGTCACATTCCAAAATCGTGGCACAGCTTTTACTCCTTAATAACAGATATAAGGTGGGTTTTTACAAGGAAGAGCAGATAGATGATACGACAACGGTGAAAACATACGTTCCCGTGTCAAGTTTTATTTGGACACTCAAGTATGATGCCTCCAAGCATATATTCAAAAACGATGTGCTTACGGAGGACCAATCATTCTGGGAAAACAGGTACATAAACCCGAATGGAACAGACGACCGCACACAGTATTGGTCACTCACAAATACCTTTGGAATCTCACTTCTGGAAGGTTTTAATAAATACGCAAAGGCAGGACTTGCTGCATACGTTACGCATCAAATTCGAAGCTACACACAAGCTCCTGACACTATCACAGGCACGGAACTTGCAGTTGGGCTTACACCAAATCCATTTCCTGAAATCAAGGCAAATGAAAAGCAAAATTTGCTGTGGGTAGGAGCACAACTTACAAAGCAAAACGGAACATATCTAACGTATAATGTGACAGGAGAAATAGGTGTTGCAGGTCCGGCGGCAGGTGAGGTGAAAATCAATGGAAATATCAATACACGTTTTCCTCTTTTAGGTGATACTGTGGCACTTACGGCATACGGAAAGTTTGAAAACATAGCACCACCGTATCTATACAATAACTATGTTTCCAATCACTTTATATGGAAAAACGATTTCTCTAAAATTCGCAAATTCCGTGCAGGAGGAATTTTGAATATACCGTTAACTTCCACAAGACTGAACGTAGGAGTGGAAAACGTGCAAAATTATATCTATTTTGACAAAACGTGTATGCCGGTTCAGCATGGAGGTAGTGTGCAAGTTTTCTCAGCTACGCTAAACCAGCATTTGGGCTATAAAGCAATAAATTGGGATAATGAATTGACATACCAAACATCTACGGAGGAAAGCGTGATACCGCTGCCTAAGTTTGCCGTTTACAGTAACTTATATCTTGGATTTAAGGTGGCACGTGTGCTTGATGTGCAGTTTGGCGTGGATTGCACCTATTACACCAAATACAAAAGCGTAAACTATCAACCTGCAACAATGACGTTCTATAATCAAGATGAAATTGAATGTGGCGGCTTTCCGTATATGAACGTATATGCAAATATGAAGCTGAGCAAGGTACGTTTTTATGTGATGATGTCTCACATAAATCAGGGATTGACAGATGATAATTATTTCTCAATGCCACATTATCCGCTTAATCCCCGCAGATTCCTTCTCGGTCTCACCATAGATTTTGCCAACTGATGAAAAATCTTGAATTGAAAAAGGGTAAGTTTACACTTTATTTCATTTTGCTCATTCTTGTGCTTGCTGCAATGTGGGGATTGCGTAAGTGCTCGTCAGGGCATAGCACAAAAGTAAGTGACCGGGCAGAAGGTGATACTATAAATGTGGCGATAGAAATTTCGCCCATATCACTGTCTTTGGCGGAAGATACTCTCTCCGGGTTTCACTACGACCTTATTCGCAATATTTGCAATATACATAGCAGACCGGTGCAGGTTTCCGCGTTTACGAATCTCAGCTCCGCTTTGAGGCAACTTGACAGCGGTCGCTATGATGTGGTGATAGCGGATATTCCTGTAACTTCCGGAATGAAAGAGAAATATCTCTACACGGATTCCATTTATATAGACCGTCAAGTGCTTGTCAGGTTGAAAGATACCATAACTAAAGGTTTTACTCAAAACGACCTTGCAGGAGATACGATATGGGTTCCCAAAGGCTCTCTCGCTGTGGAGCGATTACACAATCTTTCAGAAGAAATAGGCGATACCATTTATGTGGTGGAGGATCCCAAGTATGGTGCGGAACAGCTTGTTATACTCACTGCTTTAGGTCAAATAAAGCAGGCTGTAGTAAACCTGCGGTATGCCCAAAAACTTGCGGAAGATTATCCTCAGCTTGATATTTCAACCGATATTTCATTTAATCAGTTTCAATCCTGGGTATTGGCAAAAGAAAGTACGGAACTTTGTGATTCGCTAAACTCATGGATTTCCGCATACAAATCCACTGAAGAGTATTCCGCTCTCTGTAAGCGATATTTTTGATATTTAGCCTTTGCCGTTATCGAAAAAAGCAGTAATTTTGTAAAATGTAAGAATTTGAAAATAATTAAAATTTATAAAACCATATATGGAGCAATTAGCAACAAAATACGATCCTACGGAAGTAGAAGAGAAATGGTACGAATATTGGATTAACAATGATTTATTTAAATCCGTTCCGGACAGTAGAGAACCATACACAATCGTTATTCCACCGCCAAATGTGACAGGTATTCTTCACATGGGACACATGCTGAACAATACAATTCAGGATATTCTCGTGCGTCGTGCTCGTATGGAAGGCAAAAATGCTCTTTGGGTGCCGGGCACGGATCATGCTTCAATTGCCACAGAAACTAAAGTGATTGCTAAGCTTGCTGCTGAAGGCGTCAAAAAAACAGACCTTACTCGTGAGCAATTCCTTGAACACGCGTGGGCTTGGACACATAAGCATGGCGGCATCATTTTGCAACAGTTACGCAAACTCGGTGCTTCTTGTGACTGGAGTCGCACAGCGTTCACAATGGATGAAAAACGCAGCGAGAGTGTAATTAAAGTTTTCTGTGACTTATACGATAAAGGTCTTATTTATCGCGGACTCAGAATGGTGAACTGGGATCCTCAAAACCGCACTGCTATTTCCGACGATGAAGTTTTCTTTGTGGAAGAACAGTCAAAACTATATTACCTCAAATATTATCTTGCAGATGATGATATGATGGGCGAAACGGGTGATGAACAGGAAATTGTTCACCGTGATAAAGATGGTCGCCGTTACGCTGTTGTCGCAACCACTCGTCCTGAAACAATAATGGGTGATACTGCAATGTGTATTAACCCTAAAGACCCTAAAAATCAGTGGCTTAAAGGTAAAAAGGTCATTGTTCCGCTTGTAGGACGCGTAATTCCTGTAATTGAGGATAGATATGTAGAGATTGAATTTGGTACCGGTTGCCTTAAGGTTACTCCGGCTCATGATAAGAACGATAATATGCTTGGCAAGAAGCATAATCTTGAAACCATTGACATTTTTAATGAAGATGGAACAGTGAGCGAAGCTGCAGGGATGTACGTAGGCATGGATCGCTTTGATGTACGTACGCAAATTGCGAAAGACCTTGACGCTGCAGGGCTTCTTGAAAAAGTGGAAGACTACACAAACAAGGTTGGTTTCTCAGAACGTACAAAAGTGGCTATTGAACCGAGATTATCTCTCCAATGGTTTATTGATATGCGTCACTTTGCAGACATATCTCTGAAACCTGTAATGGACGACATAATCAAGTTTGTGCCGGAAAAATATAAAACCACGTACCGCCTTTGGATAGAAAATATTCAGGATTGGTGTATCAGCCGTCAGCTCTGGTGGGGACACCGTATTCCTGCATATTATTATAATGATAAAGACGGAAAAGAGCAGATTGTAGTGGCTGAAAATAAAGATAAGGCACTGCAAAAAGCTATTGAGGCTTCCGGCTTGCAACTTACGGAAAGCGACCTTACGCAAGATGAAGGAGCTCTTGACACCTGGTTCTCAAGCTGGTTGTGGCCTATCACTCTCTTTGACGGAATTAACAATCCGGGCAACGAAGAAATAAATTATTACTATCCCACCGCTACACTCGTAACAGGACCGGATATCATTTTCTTCTGGGTGGCACGTATGATAATGGCAGGTTACGAATACGTCGGCAAACAGCCATTTAATAATGTGTATTTCACAGGTATTGTTCGCGACAAGATAGGACGCAAAATGTCCAAGCAACTTGGCAACTCTCCGGATCCTCTGGAACTTATTGCAACATACGGAGCAGACGGTGTACGTATGGGTATGATGCTTTCCGCACCGGCAGGTAATGATATCATGTTTGACGACAAACTTTGTGAGCAAGGACGTAATTTCTGCAACAAGATATGGAATGCGTTCCGCCTTATCAAAGGATGGGAAACAGCAGAAATTGCACAGCCGAAGGCATCAAAAACAGCAATATCATGGTTTGAGTCAAAATTAAGTCAAACTATAGATGAAATAAATGACTTGTTTGCCAAATTCCGCTTGAATGAGGCACTTATGGCAGTTTATCGTCTTTTCCGTGATGAATTTTCATCATGGTATCTGGAAATGGTAAAACCTGCGTACGGTGAGCCTATCGACAGCGTGACATACGGCAAGACTCTTGAATATATGGACAAATTGCTCCGTCTTTTGCATCCGTTTATGCCATTTATAACTGAAGAATTGTGGCAGCACCTTGCGGAACGCAAAGAAGGAGAATCTATTATGTATGCAGCAATGCCCGTGGCGGGAAATGTAAATGAAAAACTTCTTGCAGAAATTGAGGCTGCAAAAGAAATCATTACGGGTGTTCGTGGTGTTCGTGCTGCAAAAAATATACCACAGAAAGATGCACTTTCACTCGTGGCTATTGCGTCTGAAGTGCCGGCATATCAGGAAGTTATCGTCAAACTTGCAAATCTTTCCGCAATTAGTGTTTCTGCAGAAAAAGATTCCGCAGCCGCTTCATTTATGGTGGGTACAACGGAGTTTAATATTCCTCTTACTCAAAACATTGACGTTGCAGCCGAGATAGAGCGACTTGAAAAAGAACTTGACTATCTTCGCGGCTTCCTCGCTTCAGTGATGAAAAAACTTTCCAATGAGCGTTTCGTAAACAATGCTCCTGCAAAAGTAGTGGAAGTGGAACGTCAAAAGCAGGCTGATGCGGAAACAAAAATTGCAAATATCGAGCAAACGCTTGCTGCACTTAAAGGTTAACTGAAAGTTTGAATGAAATAATGAGTCTTAACAAACTATATGAAAATTTCGTTGGTTCCGAGCCACATGAAATAGATGAATTACCTGCATCCGGCTCAAACCGACGCTATTTCAGACTAAAAGGCGAACAATCTATAATAGGAGCTGTTGGCACTTGCAAGGCGGAAAATGAGGCATTTATATATATGGCACGTCATTTCCGTGAAAAAGGATTGCCAACACCGCAACTTCTGGCAGTAGATGACGATAAAATGTCGTACATCCAAGAGGATTTGGGCGACTTATCGCTTTTTGCGGCTATTGAAAAGGGTAGGCTTACCCGTTCTTTTGGCAACGATGAAAAAGAATTGCTGATAAAAGTGATTCGTCTATTGCCTGATATCCAATTCAAAGGAGCAGAGGGCTTTGACTATTCCCACTGCTATCCGGCACCTGAATTTGATATGCGTTCCATAATGTGGGATTTGAACTATTTCAAATACTGCTTCCTTAAAGCAACAGGACTTGAATTTCAGGAAGATTTGCTGGAAGATGATTTTCAAGCAATGGCAAAGACGCTGCTGCAAGTGGATTGTAATTGCTTTATGTATCGCGATTTTCAGTCGCGAAACGTGATGATAAAGGACGGTGAACCATGGTTTATTGACTTTCAGGGCGGACGTAAAGGTCCATATTATTATGACCTTGCTTCATTTCTTTGGCAAGCAAAGGCAAATTTTCCGGATTCCCTTCGCTATGAATTGATAGACCATTACATAGATGCGTTGAAGAAATATAAGCAGGTTGATAAAGCAACATTTTACAATCAGTTGCGTCATTTTGTTCTTTTCCGCACACTGCAAGTGCTTGGTGCGTATGGTTTCCGCGGCTATTTTGAGAAAAAGCCGCACTTTATGCAGTCTGTGCCATACGCAATAGCAAATTTACGCCAGATTATCTCTACACCGTTTGCGGAATATCCGTATCTCTCAGAATTGCTCTCTAAACTCGTCAATATGAAGCAGTTTACAGATGAAATTCAGAAACATGCACTGAAAGTGAAAATTTTTAGCTTTGCATATAAGAAAGGTATTCCAAACGACCCGTCAGGCAATGGTGGAGGCTATGTATTTGACTGCCGTGCAATCAATAATCCCGGTAAATATGAACGTTATAAGCCGTTTACCGGTCTTGATGCCCCTGTAATCAAGTATCTGGAAGATGATGGCGAGATAATCACATTCTTGGAGCACGTTTATTTCCTTGTGGATTCTTCCGTCAGCAGATATATTGAACGCCGTTTCACGTCGCTGATGGTATCTTTCGGTTGCACAGGTGGTCAGCACCGCTCGGTTTATTGTGCACAGCACCTTGCGGAACATATATCCAAGAAATATGGCGTACAGGTGGATTTGATTCATAGAGAGCAAAACATAGAGCAGACGTTCCCGGCAAAATAATTTTATTTATGAGGGCATTTATTTTTGCAGCAGGACTTGGCACACGACTGAAACCGTTTACGGATAATCACCCTAAGGCATTAGTGCCGGTAGGTGGTGTGCCTATGTTGCAACGAGTTATCTTAAAGCTAAAAGAAGCCGGAATAAGGGATTTTGTGATAAATGTTCATCACTTTGCTTTACAAATTATTGATTTTCTAAGAGATAATAATAATTTTGGAGTAAATATCACAATCTCTTACGAAGATGAGCGTCCGCTTGAAACAGGTGGCGCATTGCTGTATGCTTCGCATCTTTTTCCCGGAGAAGAACCGATAATGATTCATAATGCGGATATATTGACGGATTTTGATGTGAAAGAAATGCTGGCAAAGCACATGGCATATAATGCAGATGCAACGCTTCTTGTAGCACACCGTAACTCTACACGTCAAATTTTTTTTGATAAGGATACGCACATGCTAAGAGGGTGGAAAAATTTCTCTACCGGAGAAACGATTCCTAAAGATTTTTCAGCTTTTGAGCAGTGTGACGGTTGTGCCTTTGGCGGAGTTCATATTATCAATCCATCTGTACTTGAGGAAATTAAGAGGTATGCAACAAGTGATGTGTTCCCGATATTTCCTTTTTACCTCAGTGCTATTTCAAAGATTAAAATTGTTTCTTTTATGCCTGAAAAACCATATAATTGGTTTGACATAGGCAAACCGGAAACATTGCACCAAGCGGAAGAAAGCTTAAGATTTATGAATCATGAAAAATGATAAGAAATATGATTATCTGATAGTTGGAGCGGGGCTTTTTGGTGCTGTTTTCGCTCATGAGGCAAAACTTGCGGGCAAGCGATGTCTTGTGATAGATAGGCGTGAGCACCGCGGCGGAAACATTTACTGCGAGAATATAGACGGAATAAATGTACACAAATATGGTGCACACATTTTTCATACAGACGACAAAGATGTGTGGCAATATGTAAATAAGTTTGTGGAATTTAACCGCTATACAAACTGTCCTGTTGCAAACTATAAAGGCAAACTCTATAATTTGCCGTTTAACATGAATACTTTTTATGCTTTGTGGGGTGTAAAGACTCCTGCAGAGGCACAGGCTAAAATAGAAGAACAGCGTGAGGAATTTTCACATATAACATCACCTAAAAATCTTGAAGAGCAGGCACTTACACTCTGCGGAAAGGATATATACTATACCTTGATAAAGGGCTATACTGAAAAGCAATGGGGTAGGTCGGCTACCGAGCTTCCGGCTTTTATAATACGTCGTCTTCCTTTCAGGTTTACGTTTGATAATAATTATTTTAACGATGCGTATCAAGGCATACCTATTGGAGGATATAATACATTGATTGATAATTTATTAGATGGAGTAGAAGTTTTGCTGTGCGAAGACTATTTTGACAATCGTCATGAATATGACGGGTTAGCACTTAAAACGCTATTCACAGGTTGCATTGACCGATATTATGACTATAAATGCGGTCATCTTGACTACAGAAGCTTGAGATTTGAGCATAAACGCCTTGAGGAAATAAATTTTCAGGGTAATGCGGTGGTGAATTATACCGAGCGATATATCCCATATACCAGAATTATCGAGCATAAGCATTTTGAGTATGGAACTCAGCCGCATACGGTAATCACATACGAGTATCCTGATGAATATACAGAGGGGAAAGAACCTTATTATCCAATCAATGATGAGGTAAATGGCAAGAAATATTCTGATTACCTTGCTATGGCACAGAGCGAGGAAAATGTGATATTCGGAGGACGTCTTGCAACATATGTTTATGCAGACATGGATGATACGATAGTAGCGGCGTTAAGGCTTGCAAATGAACAATTAAACAGACACTAAGACATGTTAGATAATCTCACACATCACCGCACTATATATGTAAATCCAGACTATAATGACGTAGCCGAATTTATGGAGACTTTGCCCGAACGGTTTGATGCCGGCGAGGGTGAAGTGATTTATAAGGGAAGAAATGAAATACGTCTGATGAAGTGGGGTGAATATAATCTTGTGGTGAAATCGTTTACAAAGCCATATATTATAAACCGAATAGCTTATGGGATACTACGCGGCAGCAAGGCAAAACGGTCTTACCTCAATGCACAGTCTTTTCTTAGCATAGGTGTTGGTTCCCCTCAGCCGATTGCGTATATGGATGTGCGTAACGGAATTTTACTTGACAAGAGCTATTATGTGAGCTTGATGTCGGCATGCCCAAATGTATATGAAGACCTTTTCAGTACTCAATCCGAACACTGCGAGGCTGTGTGCAGAGAAATAGGCAGGATTACTGCAATACTTCATAATAATGGTTTTGCTCACAAGGACTATGGTCGCAGAAATATATTGTTTAAGATTCAAAAAGATGGAAAGGCATACATTGAAATTGTGGATTTAAACCGTATGACGATAGGAAAAATAGGGTTTCGTGATGGTTGCCAAAATTTTGAGCGACTGCCGGCTTCTCCTCAGATGCAGAGGTGGATGGCAGAGGAATATGCAGCGGGACGAAATTTCGATGCCGATGAGTGCTATAATCTGATAGTTGATTTCAGAAACAAGGATAAAGGAAAAGAAGAAATATGAAAATTAGTGCCGTAGTAGTAACATATAACCGCATTAACCTGCTTAAACGTACAGTAGATTGCCTTCGAGCAAATGGTCCTGTAAATGAGATTGTAGTAGTAAACAACGGAAGCACTGACGGCACTGCAGAATGGCTGGATTCTCAGGAGGATATTCATGTAATACATCAGGAGAATGTTGGCGGATCCGGTGGATTTTATACGGGGATAGACTATGCCTATAACAGTGGTGCAGATTGGATATGGTGTATGGATGATGACGTGTTTCCAAGGGCGGACTGTATGGAGCGATTGCTTGAGCATATTGATAACCCGGAGATAGGTATTTTCGCACCACGCAGGCTGATAGATGGAGAAATTTTCTGTCATGATTTTCAGGGTTATAACTTGACAAATCCGTTCTCATCAATGTATACCGGAAGGATAGATAACAGTGCTGTGAATGGTCCGATTTTTATAGCCGGAACGGCATTTGAGGGACCTTTTATCCGCCGAGAAGTTGTGGAGCAGATAGGTCTTCCGACTCGAGACCTTTTTATATTCTGTGATGATACAGACTATTGCATTAGAACGCTTCAAGCCGGGTATAAGATTTTGTATGTTCCTGACGCACTTATGGATAAGCAAAAATTTTTCAGTGATGATGATTGGGCAGAGCGTAACCGCAAGAAGAAATGGAAAAGGTTTTACCAGGCACGTAATTCGGCATATCTAAATCACCACTATGGCAAAAATTGGGGTGTAAAATATTTGCGCGGTTTCATAAATGTGTTTGGAAGTATAGCCACCGCCTTTTTTACAGCTCCATTTTCAAAAGCGTGGTCGTATAAAGATATTCCTATACTATGGAGAGCTTATCGAGATGGGTTGAGTGAGAAGTTGGGCAAGATGTAGTCAAAAAGTAGTGAGAGAGTTACGGTATTGCAATGGGGTTATGCCGGATTATCTGTGAAAGTATTGATGTCCGGTAAAACACAAAAGAAACAGTATCGATTATCAGTTACCTATAGTAGTTGGAATTTGTGAAACATAGATTCTCCGGCTACGCAAAAAAAACACTCCGCAAGCGATTTACTCGTGCGGAGTGACAAATGTTATGTTAGATGAATTACTTTCCTTCGTGTTCGTGTTCAACGATACCTGCAAGTTCCGGGTCAATCATGATGCGACCGCAGTATTCGCAAACGATGATTTTCTTGTGCATCTTGATTTCAAGCTGCTTTTGTGGCGGGATACGGTTGAAGCAGCCGCCGCAAGCATTACGCTGGATATAAACCACACCAAGGCCGTTGCGTGCATTTTTGCGGATGCGTTTGAAAGCAGTGAGAGTGCGTTCGTCAATGCGAGGTTCAATTGCGTGAGCTTGTTCGCGAAGACGTTCTTCGTCCTGACGAGTTTCAGCAACGATTTCTTCAAGTTCCTGTTTCTTTTCGTCCAGAATGTGCTTTCTATCTACGAGGTTTTCTTCAATAGAGGCAATATCAGCATTTTTGTTTTCAATAACTCTGTTGAACTCGTTGATATGCTTTTCAGAAAGTTCAATTTCAAGAGTTTGGAACTCAATTTCCTTGGAAAGGAGGTCGTATTCGCGGTTGTTGCTAACGTTTTCAATCTGCTCTTTGTAGCGATTGATTTTCATTTTAGATTCCTCAATTTTGGCTTTTTCAGCACTTAATTTCTTCTTGAGGTCATCAATTTCAGCCTTGAAGTTAGAAATACGTGTTTGGAGACGAGCGATATCGTCTTCAAGGTCCTGAACTTCAATAGGAAGTTCGCCGCGAACAATTTTTATTCTGTCTATTTCGGAAAGAATAGTTTGAAGTTCATAGAGTGCTTTCAAACGTTCTTCTACCGAGAGGTTTTCTGATTTCGATTTCTCGTTTGCCATTATTTTAACAGTATATTATGGGATTTTTTTCTCTTAGGGATTTACAGACTGCAAAGTTAGGAAATTTTTCTGTAATAATCTTATAAAAAATTTCTTTTGTGCATTTTTCTGTATCAAAATGACCTAAATCCATAAGAATTATGTCCTTTTGATAGTCTAAAAAGAGGTTATGTTTACAATCAGAGGTAACAAATAAGTCTGCACCGGACGCAATAGCGTCTTTAATAAAGTCACCGCAAGCACCGCCGCCAATGGCAATTTTCTTTATGCTTCTTTCCGCAGAGTGGTAACTCACTCGTGCGGCAGTACAGCAGAAAGTGTCTTTGACGTATTTAATTGCTTCTGTTGAAGTCATTTCGCAAGGCAAATCACCTGCCACCGGTCCTACTTTTTCTCCGGATGCTGCTATAGGCTGAATGTTGTTCAGTTTAAGCATTTGTGCATCTATAATAGAAACTCCGAGGGTAGGGGCATTGTCAATGGCTGTATGGCAACTATAGATTGTAATATCCGCTTTAATTGCCTTACGCAACACATAGTCCATGCGATGTCTTGCCAATACTTGTTTCTGAGCATGAAACAAGAGGGGATGATGTGTCACTACAAGGTTGCATCCTTTCTCTATTGCCTCGTCAAGGATTTCTTCCGTAGCATCAACGCAGATTATTACTCCGGTACATTCATCTTCCGGATTACCTACTTGAAAGCCACAGTTATCGTAGCTTTCTTGCAGGTAAAGCGGTGCTTTTTCTTCGATGATATTTGCTATATCTCTGTGTATCAATTTTTTTGCTTTTTATTGCGAAAATCTAAAGCATTTAGTTATTCCTTGATGTCTATTTTGAGGGCAAGCTCATCGAGCTGCTTCTGATCCAAAGCTGCCGGGGCATCAAGCATAACGTCGCGTCCGCTGTTGTTTTTAGGGAAAGCGATGCAGTCGCGAATGCTGTCAAGTCCAGCGAAGAGTGATACCCAGCGGTCAAGACCGTATGCGAGACCTCCGTGAGGTGGTGCTCCGAACTTGAAGGCATTCATAAGGAAGCCAAATTGCTCTTGTGCTTTTTCCGGTGTGAAACCGAGGATTTCAAACATTTTTGCTTGGAGCTTGCTGTCGTGGATACGGATACTTCCTCCTCCAACTTCAACACCATTGATAACCATATCGTAAGCATCCGCTCTCACAGCAGCAGGGTCTGTGTCAAGGAGAGCGATGTCTTCATTTTTCGGGTGAGTGAACGGGTGGTGCATAGCCATAAGGCGTTGTTCTTCATCGCTCCATTCAAACATTGGGAAATCTACCACCCAAAGGCATGCAAATTTGTTTTTGTCGCGGAGTCCGAGTCTGCTACCCATCTCAAGACGGAGTTCGCAGAGCTGTTTGCGAGTTTTCATAGTATCATCACCGCTGAGGATGAGAATCAGGTCTCCCGGTTCTGCAGCAAATGCTTCTTTCACTTTTGCAAGCACTTCTTGTGTGTAGAATTTGTCAACGGAACTTTTAACGGTTCCGTCTGCCTCAATACGAGCGTAAACCATGCCTTTGGCACCGATTTGCGGACGTTTTACGAAATCCGTGAGTTGGTCAATTTGCTTGCGTGTGTAAGTGGCAGCGCCTTTAGCACAAATACCACCAATGTATTCAGCGTTGTCAAATACGGAGAATCCGTAGCCTTTAAGGATATCCATGAGTTCCACGAACTTCATGCCGAAACGCAAATCAGGCTTGTCGCTACCATAGTATTTCATAGCTTCAGCCCAAGGCATACGCAAGAATGGTTCTGTAAGTTCTATGCCGCGAATTTCTTTGAAAAGGTGTTTTGCCATACCTTCAAAGAGGTTTATGATATCGTCTTGATGAACGTAACTCATTTCGCAGTCGATTTGTGTAAATTCCGGCTGACGGTCGGCACGGAGGTCTTCGTCACGGAAACATTTCACAATCTGGAAGTAGCGATCCATACCGGAAACCATAAGGAGTTGCTTTAGGGTTTGCGGTGATTGTGGAAGAGCATAGAATTGACCTTGATTCATACGAGAAGGAACCACGAAGTCTCGTGCACCTTCCGGAGTTGAACCAACGAGCATAGGCGTTTCAATTTCAAGGAAACCTTTGCTGTCGAGGTAGCGGCGTACTTCCATTGTCATTTTGTGTCTCAATTCCAAGTTTTTGCGGACGCAAGAGCGACGCAAGTCAAGGTAGCGGTATTTCATGCGAATGTCATCACCGCCGTCTGTTTCGTCCTCTATTGTGAAAGGAGGAATCTCGCTTGGATTCAGTACATTGAGCTTTTCTGCAATGATTTCAATGTCACCTGTTGGAAGATTGGCGTTTTTGTTGCTTCTTTCGGAAACAGTTCCTGTCACTTGCACCACGTATTCTCGTCCCAAGTGGTTTGCTTCTTCGCAGAGTTCAGCGTTAATTTCATTGTTAAATACGATTTGTGTGATACCGTATCTGTCACGGAGGTCAACAAAAGTCATACCTCCCATTTTACGTGAGCGTTGCACCCAACCGGCAAGTGTGACGCTTGCACCGGCATCGCTCAAGCGGAGTTCACCGCACGTTTTAGTTCTATACATAGCTATATATTAAGTGTACTTGTTTTAATTGCAATTTTATGTAGAAGTGTAAAATGCATTTCAAGACGTAAAATTACAACTTTTTTCGCAAATACGTATTATATGAGATATTATTTTTTAACCTTGTAACAAAAAAAGCACCCTTTTTGAGGTGCTTTTTTGAGCCGCGAGTGGGACTCGAACCCACGACCTTTTCGTTACGAATGAAATGCTCTACCGACTGAGCTATTGCGGCTGATAACGACTAAAATCGTTTTGCGAGTGCAAAGATATTAATTTTTTGCGACTTGTTTGCTAAAAGTGAGAGTAATTTTTGAATTTTTTAAGTCAAGTTCTGCCATTGCCGGTGTTGAGATGTATGGAACGATGGCGTTAATGTGCTCTTCTGTAGAGTAATAGTAGTAATAAGAGGTGGATGCTTCCTGTGTGGTGACGAGTGAAACGGGTGTGATTACAAATGTGTAATCTTCTTCCTTGATTTCGTCTTTCTTGAGAAGATCCAACATATAATTGCGGAGACCCGTAAATTCATAGCAACCTGAAGTGGAGTTGTACTCGGCTACAAATGAAGTCACACCGTCTGCGAGTTTGTTTTCCACAAAGAAATTGTCTTTATCTTTGGACAAAATCATCATTACGTGTGTAGGCGTGGTGATTTCGTAGTCGTTTTCAATTTCGTTTACGGGAATTTTGAACGTCAAGGAGTTAAGAACGGCAACTTTTCCTGCTCTTTCGTTGTATGCTTGAACCACCTCTTTCGCCGGGAATTTGATTTCAATATCTCTTCCGGCAGGAGCGACAATGATGTTTTCTCCATTTTCAATTCGTTTGCGGAGATTGTCGCTCATATTGTACTTTATGAGGTTATTTGACACAACTTCCGGTTTGGTAGCGAAATAATATCCGCAGTAGTTTAATGCGGTGTCAACGCCTTCAGAAGTGGTTACGTGCTTGGTGTAATACAATCGCATAGATGTTTGTGCAATACGCATTACACGTCCGGAGCCGTAACTGTTTTTTACGTAAATGCCCGGGAAAAATTTTGTGAAAGATTCCGGGTTAGAGAACACTTCCGGGTCTTCTTTGTACTTAGTGAAAATGTTTTTGCCTATTTCCACCGGCATTTTTACATATACATATCTGCTTTCGTAAGCTTTTACAGTGTCGTTTTCTCCGGCTACGTTACATTTGTAGATTTTAGATGACAGTTTCGTATTCGGGTCGTAGTAACCTTCCGGGTCAAAGTCGCTGTAAATAGGCGTAGGAAGTTGTTTGATAAGCGGATATACGTCAAGTCCCATGGGGATGAGTGAATCGCCTACTATTTCGCCTTTAGGAATATTTAGTACAACAATGAGAGAGTCTATATCGTCAACGCTGACGCCTGTAGTGTCAATCTTGTTTGAACACATGAATTGTGTGATGTATTCAGATTCAAACGTTCCGTAACCTTCTGCTTTTATCATACCTAGAAGTTGAGTAACGGTTCTGGACTGAATTTTGAGGTTTTCAACGGAGCGACCTTCAACAACGAAAGTGGAGTCTATGTCTATTTCCAGATTATCGTTGACGAGTGAGCCTCCGATATTGTTTACTTCGTTATCACACGACGTAATTGCAATGCTCATTGTTGCCAAAAGGCTGAATAACAAAAATCTTGTTTTCATTTTAATGAGAAAGAATATTATTGCTGTAGTGATGAGTAAAATTCTGCGTAAGCATCAATGTAATTTTCAGCACCGGGGCATTTCATGAATGGCTTTCCGGATGCTACAGCGTAATCTATAAGTTCTTGGTCAATACCTTCAGATGCTTCAACTATTGCATCAGAATTGTCTATTGCCAGCTTATTCAGTGCGATGTAGTCAACTGCACCGTCTTTAATTGCAGTCATTTTGTCTTCATTGAAACCGTCTTGTTTGAGTTTTTCAAGGAATCTTTCGTCAAGTGTTCCTTCAAATTTGTCGTTAAACAATGAATAGACAACTTTTGCTTCCATAAATGACGGGTCTTCTCTATATTGGCTTTTGATATAGAGTGGAGTGAGTGCCGTAGCCCAACCTGCACAATGAATAATAGCGGGAGCCCATTTGAGTTTTTTAACTGTTTCTACAGCTCCGCGAACAAAGAACATCATACGTTCATCGTTGTCTGCTGCAGATTCGCGTATTTCCAGGTCTTTTGCCGTATGGTGCATGAAATAGTCGTCATTGTCAATGAAATAGACTTGCATTCTGGATGGCAGAAGAGTGGCTACTTTTATAATGAGCGGATGATCCGTATCATCAATAATGATATTCATACCGGATAGTCGGATAACTTCGTGAAGCTGATTTCTACGCTCGTTGATGATTCCGTACTTGGGCATAAATGTTCTCACTTCATAACCATGGCTGATTATAGACTGTGAGAGATTCTTGTTTAGTACAGACATTTCTGTATCAGGGAGATACGGTGCTACTTCCTGTGCGATGTAAAGTATTTTAGGTTTGCTCATTAATAATGTAGTGATAAAGTGTCAATTATTTTGCAAAGTTACGAATTTTTTCTGAATTTTCAGCGAAAATTTGTCACTTGGGTGTTATAATTGCTTAAAAATACGAAAAATATTATCTTTTTGGCAAACTATTTTCAAAGGAAAGGACGTAGCAACTTGTAGTCCGGATAGTTGGAGGAAAGCAATTCCGTGATTTCGCTTAGCTGCTCGTATGTTACATTTTCTTTGCCTATATCTGTGCGTTTGTCGTTTTCAAAAATTGTAAATTGCACAGTGAGATTGTCGGGTAGGGGAGTGGATTTATCTTTTTGGAAATTTTGAATTACAGCTACTGTTTTCTCAAACAGTTCGGGCGTGAAAGACGTTCTGCCTTCTTCAAAAGTAGGCATAGCATAAAAGCGGTAAAAAGATTGGGCTCTTGAAATAGCAATGGCTATTTGTGCAGTGTCGGGAATTTTTACGTATATCCCTATTTCCGTGATATTATCTATGTTCATATTTCAAAATCATCGGCATCGTTTATAACAGGTAAGTATTTGCGAATGTCTTCAATTGCCTTTTTGCGGAGAGTGGCATATACGATATTATCTTTCTGTTCGCCGATAGGTTCACCTGTAGGGTTGAAAACGAAACTTAAATTGTCATAATCTCCAAAGCTGTCTTTGCCGGAGCGGTTTGCACCTGCAACGTATGCCTGGTTTTCTATAGCACGAGCTATAAGGAGATGCTTCCAAGCGTATGCTCGAGCATTAGGCCAATTTGCAGGAACGAGAAGTAAATCGTAATTGTTTTTTATGTTTCTGCACCATGCCGGGAAGCGGAGGTCGTAGCAGATTATCATAGAAATATTCCATCCTCTATATCTGATTATAGGCGAACGGCTATATCCGGGTTTAAGCAATTTTTTTTCAGGACTGAGTGAGAAAAGGTGCTTTTTGTCGTAAAAGGTATCATCACCACCGGGTTCTATGAAGAATCCTCTATTAAGTATAGTATTTGCTACTTTACAGAGAAAACTTCCGGCTATAGCGAATCCGAATTTGTCTGCGTATTGGTGCAATTTCTGCACTGTTTTTCCGCTTACAGGTTCTGCTGTATCTAATATTTTCTCAGGGTCTTTGATAAATCCGGTGGAAAAAAGTTCCGGAAGCACAACAATATCCGTTCCTTTCTCAATTTTTTCAAGAGCGGAATAGATGTTTGCCAGGTTTTTGTCTTTGTCCTGCGGAATGATGTCTATGGCAATAAGTGCAATTTTTAGAGTTTCGTTCATTTGTTAAATGAATTATTCGGTGCTGAATTTATCCGGGAATTTTGCTGTGAACTGGCTGTAATATTGTTTTATTTCAGCTAAATCCGCATCATTGTCACCCGTAGGAATAAACGTTTTTTCAAGGTAAATGTTTTTTGTTTTGAAGTCAAATGCACCAAGACAAATAGGGATTTCAGCTTGTCGTGCAATTTCAAGAAAACCTGTGTGCCATTTATCCGTGCGGCTTCTCGTGCCTTCAGGTGTAATGGCAATGGCGAGTTTGTCCGTATTGCGGAATTTTTCCACCAGCACTTCCACGAGTGATACTTTCTTGTTTTTTCGTGCCACGGGAACTCCACCTATACTGCGGAAAAAATAGCCCAAAGGCCAACGAAACCATGATTCTTTCATCAGAAAGCCTGCTTTTCTGCCGATTGACATATATGCAAGTTTACCGAGGATGAAATCAAGGTTGCTGGTGTGAGGTGCAACACAGATTATGCATTTGGGGTAGTCCGGAACGGAAACGTTCACCTTCCAACCCCAAATGCGGAGTATAAGTCCGGAAAAACTCATTTACACTTAAGCTTTAGCAGCCTTGTTCATTTCAGCTGCAATTTCGCTGAGTTTTGTTTTGAATTCTTTCTTTATAGAAGCGAATGCTTTGCGGTAGAAGTTACGTTTTTCTTTGCGATATTCCGTTGGATTATTGTAGTCGGATTTTACTTTGTCGAATTTAACATTCACTTTGCTCAGAGATGCAGTTTGGAGTGTAGCGATATCCAAGATGCACTTTGTGATTTCTTCTTTGTCAATATTAGGGCAAAAATGCTTTGTGATAATACATTCTGCTGCAGCATCACCGCAGATGTAGCGGATACTCTTTTTTGTGATTCTTCTTTTCATTTTTACTCTGATTTTATTGGGTTAGTAGTATTTTATTTGTTGTTTAGAATTATGGATTTCAGTTGGTTGTACTTGGCGGAAATGTGTTCTATGCGGTGATGACTATCGCCATAACCGTCTATAATACAGTTTTTGTCGTTATCTGTGATTAGTGTTATTTCCGTTTCATTTGCAGCCAACGGGTGGCTCTCAGGTGAGAAAATATCGTTATCATAGTTCTCTTTACCCAGGAGTGAAGCTATTCTGCGGTCGTTTACGGCAAAGCGGCTGTCATCGCGGAGTGCAATAAAGCGGCTTACGGGCAGACCCATTTTGCTTGCAATAATGGCTGCTGTAAGGTTGCCCAGATTGCGAGTAGGGATAGAAATGACGATATTGTCTGCATTTCTTCTTTCTTTCACGAGGCGTGAATAGGCATATAGGAAGAATATTGTTCTTGGGAGCAATGCTGCAATATTGACGGAGTTTGCAGTGATTAGCGGGACTTGTTCTTGCAGTGACTTGTCTAACACTGCCTCTCGAGTGATGTCCAGCAGTTTGAAAAGGCTTCCGTTAACTTCTATTGGAATTACATTTTCGCCATAGCTTGTGAGTGATTCTTTGCGTTTTTCCGACAAGGAATGGGAGGGAAAAAGTATGAAAGACTTCACTCCGGGCATATCGTGAAAAGCATCTGCTACGGCATTCCCTGCACCCGTAGAAGACGAAATAATTACGTTAAAGCGTGCGTGACGTCTGTATCTTTTGAGCAAATTTGCCATAAAGCGGGCACTGATGTCATTATAGTTTCCCGTTGGGCCTTGAGTAAGATCCAGAGCGTACTTGTTTTCGTCTATTTGCAAAAAGGGGATGTCGAAACTCAGAGTTTCAAAAATTATATCTTTTATGGTAGAGGATGGAATATCAGACCCGAAGAGCATATTTGCCACCACATAGCCTATTTCCGGAAGTGACATTCCGGAGATGTTTTTATAATAGGCTTTGGGAATCAGGGGATACGTTTCCGGGAGAAACAAAGCCCCTTCATCGTTTGCTCCCAAATGTATTGCATCTATCAGCCCTACGGAAGTATTATTGCCTGTAACCGGGATATAGTGCATGGTATAGCGTTTTTATTGTGTTCGGTTAACTATTTTAGTTTATACAAAGGTAATGCTTTTTACTCATAGTTGCAAGTAAAAAGCATTACAAGTTATGTAAAATATGTTAACAGCGAGTTACGTTCTCAATCCACTTGCGGGCGTTGATAAACGCATCAATCCAAGGTGTGATTTCGTCGTTGCGACGTGAATATGGGTAATAGCCGCATTGCCATGGGAAGATAGCACGCTCCAAGTGAGGCATCATTGCAAGATGACGACCGTCTGCAGAACAAATACCGGCAACTGCAGCCACAGAACCGTTTGGATTTGCAGGATACTTGTTGTAACTGTATTGAGCCACGATATTATATTTGCTTAAGTCTTCCGGGAGCATAAAGCGTCCTTCGCCATGAGCTACCCAGATTCCCAGTTTGGAACCGGAAAGGTTGCCGAACATCACGGAATTATTTTGCGGAATTGTGACGCCAAGGAATTGTGATTCAAACTTGTGAGAAATGTTATGTTCCATTCTTGTGCGTTTTTCGTGTTCCGGATTGATGAGATTAAGCTCTATCATCAGTTGACAGCCATTGCAGATGCCGAGTGAAAGAGTGTCTTTACGGCTGTAAAAGCGGCGGAGGGTTTCTTTTGCCGTTTCATTGTAGAGGGAACCGCTTGCCCATCCTTTTGCGGAGCCGAGAACGTCGCTGTTTGAGAATCCGCCGCAGAACACTATCATATTAACGTCGTCAAGTGTTTCGCGTCCTGTCATAAGGTCGGACATGTGTACGTCTTTCACATCAAAACCGGCAAGGTGGAGTGAAAATGCCATTTCTCTATCACCGTTCACGCCTTTTTCGCGGATTATTGCTGCACGAATGCCTGTTTTTTCTCTGCGGCTGAGGCTGATGCCACGACTTACAAGTTTGCCGTCAAAATTCTCAGGGAAAGAGTAATTTATAGCTTGATGACTATAGTTGCGGAAACGTGCTGCTGCACATTTTTCTCCACTTTGGTCGCAATCCAAGAGGTACGACGGTTTGAACCATGTGTCACGGAGACTATCTATGTCAAATTCAAGTGTTTCCCCCTTGTGATTGACAGTGATTTTGCGGCTATTGGCAGTGCGTCCCAATGCAAAGAAACGTACACCGTTTTCATTGAGAAGTTTCTCTACGTTTTCTTTTTGTCCGTCAGAGATTTGAAGAACAGCGGCAGGATTTTCTGCAAACAATACTTTCACGATGTCTGCTTCATTAAATCCGTCGGTGCTGATGTTCAGTCCTCCGCGACGATTTGCAAATGTCATTTCAAGAAGAGTGGTGATAAGACCTCCTGCGGAAACATCGTGCATGGCAAGCACCATATTTTTTTTCACCAAAATATTTATGGCATCAAAAGTTTTTGCAAATTGTGCGGAATCTTTCACCGTGGGTGCAGTGGAACCTATGTGGTTCAGTGACTGATACAGTGCGGAGCCGCCCAGACGGAGTTCGTCTGAAGAAAAATCAACATAATATAATGTAGATGATTTTTTCTTGATAACGGGTGACACAACTTTGCGAATATCGCTCACTTCACCTGCTGCGGAAATAATCACAGTGCCCGGAGCATACACTTTTTTGTCGCCATATTTTTGTGTCATGGAGAGACTGTCTTTACCCGTAGGAATGTTTATGCCCAGTGCGATAGCAAAGTCGCTGCAGGCTTTCACAGCATCGTAAAGTGCTGCATCTTCACCTGCATTTTTGCATGGCCACATCCAGTTTGCACTCAGTGAAATGCTCTTGAGTCCGTTTTTGAGAGGAGCACCTGCAATATTGGTAAGTGCTTCCGCTATAGATATAACGGAGCCTTTTGCCGGATCTGTAAGCGCCACTTGAGGTGCATGACCGATAGATGTTGCAATACCTCGTTTGCCTTTATAGTCAAGTGCTACAACTCCGCAGTCGCTGAGTGGAAGTTGTATTTCGCCTTGGCACTGTTGGCGAGCGATTTTGCCTGTTACCGAGCGGTCCACCTTGTTCGTAAGCCAGTCTTTACAAGCCACAGCTTCCAGAGAAAGCACGTTTTTAAGGTATTCCTGTACTTTTTCCTGTGAATATTCGGCATCTGCGTATGTTACGGATACAGTGTTATCTTCCATGATAGTTTTAGGAGAATTGCCAAACATATCTTCCATTTCCAAGTCGATAGGTTTAATTCCATTCTCATCTTCAAAAACAAATCTGTGGTCGCCTGTAGTTTCACCGACAACATACATCGGAGCACGTTCACGATCTGCAATACGTTTGATAAACGGTATATCTTTTTCACGAACCACCATACCCATACGTTCCTGGCTTTCGTTTCCAATAATTTCCTTATAGCTTAGAGTGTGGTCACCGATAGGCAAAGCATTGATGTCTATATGTCCGCCGGTAGCTTCCACAAGTTCCGAGAGGGCGTTCAAGTGTCCACCGGCACCATGGTCGTGAATGGAAATAATCGGGTTCAGTCCGGACTCAGCAAGGGCACGAATCACGTTTGCCACGCGTTTCTGCATTTCCGGGTTTGCGCGCTGCACTGCGTTAAGTTCTATTGCACCGGCATATTGTCCTGTTGCCACAGATGAAACGGCACCTCCACCCATACCGATACGATAGTTGTCACCACCGAGCAGCACTACTTTTTCTCCCGGTTCGGGTTCACCCTTGATAGCATCTTTCTTTGCAGCAAAGCCTACACCGCCTGCAAGCATTATCACCTTATCGTATGCGTATGTTTTGCCATTTTCCTCATGCTCAAATGTGAGAACGGAACCGCAGATGAGTGGCTGTCCGAACTTGTTGCCGAAGTCGCTTGCACCATTGGAAGCCTTAATTAGAATTTCTTCCGGCGTTTGATATAGCCAAGGACGAGGAGCTACAGTGCTTTCCCATGTTCTGTCCTTATCTTTTCGGGAATATGAAGTCATATAAACGGCAGTTCCGGCAATAGGCAAACTTGCCTTGCCACCGCCAAGGCGGTCACGAATTTCACCTCCCGTGCCAGTTGCGGCACCATTAAACGGCTCTATGGTAGTAGGGAAATTGTGCGTTTCCGCTTTAAGTGAGATTACGGTGTCCAGGTTTGAAATAGAGAAATAGTCCGGTTTGTCCGGATTAACGGGAGCGAACTGCTCAATACGCGGTCCTTCAATAAAAGCCACATTATCTTTATATGCGGAAACGAGCCCGTTTGGATTTTCTTGTGATGTCTTTTTTATAAGTTTGAAAAGCGACATGGGCTTTTCTTTGCCGTCAATGATAAATGTGCCGTTAAATATTTTATGGCGGCAATGTTCGGAATTAACTTGAGAAAAGCCAAAAACTTCGCTGTCTGTGAGTGGACGACCGAGTTTCCGGCTTAACTTCCTTAGATATTCTTCTTCATCTTTGCTAAGAGCAAGACCTTCTGATTCGTTGTAAGTAGTAATGTCGCTTATATAAACAATTTCATCCGGTGTTTTGTCTGTTTTGAAAACGGTTCCGTCTATTGTTGCGTAAAGTCTGCACAGCATTTTGTCGTAGGCGGCTTCTGCAGATTTTACTTTTGTGAAACATTCAATACGACTGATACCTTTTAGCCCCATGTTTTGAGTGATTTCCACCGCATTTGTACTCCAAGGCGTAATCATTTCCTTACGCGGACCAACAAATGGACCATTGATTTTTGACGACTGCAGTGCTTTTGCACCGGCAAAGAGCCAAGACAGTTGCTCTATTTCACCTTCGCTGAAACGATGGTCGGACTCCACTGCATAAATAGTATTTGAGTCCTTTTTGAAGAAAGTTACCATAATTTAGGTTAGAGGTTATAATAAAAATGCAGCTTCGTGTATCCCCGAAACTGCACGCAAAGTTACAAATATTTTTTTGTTTTAGCAATAGCTGCATTGACGTATTACAAATTGTATTGCAAATTAAGAGCCTAAAATCAAAAGGATTTGAATCTATAAAGAGCCTGTTTCATAAGAAATGTTAAACAATGAGGCTGTCAAACTCCCGCAGATGATATGCCTGCACACGCCAAAAGTTCTATGTTCGGCGTCAGTATCACAATCCCAATAATAACAGGCTCTTAACCTCGGTACCTGGCAAGGCATCTACCTTTGTGAATTCCGCAACTATGGCGGTGAACGCAAAATAGTTGCCACTGTTTTCTCTTAATGCCTGTTTCACATCATCTTACATCTCGCTGTCTAAAAAATTTGAAGGAGTGTAAACACAAAATTACATTCTAACTCCTATTTTAAAATAAGACCGGAAGACTTCCACAAAGTGTCAGTCTCCCGGAATCGGGGCTCATCTCAAAAAAGAGGAGAACCAAATATTGACGCAAAGTTAGCACATTTGTTCTGATTAAACAAACTTAAAATTTTCATTTTTATTCATCATCAAACCACAACCAATGGATAGGACTATTAAATTTCGGATTCGTTGTTTAATATCTTTATTCATCATTAAACCACAACCACGGGAGTTTGACACTTGCAAATAAAAATTTTTTTGTAAAAAATTGATACATAA
>JBJECR010000153.1:0-24345 GCA_051871275.1 Muribaculaceae bacterium
TTATAGTATTGTTTTACAGCTAATTATATTTATGCGTCATCGCGGAGTTGGGTACATTGGCTTTATTAGCCGAATTAGTCTAATTAGTCCAATTAGTCCAATTAGTCTAATTAGTCCAATTAGTCCAATTTCCCAAACGGTCACAAAAAAAGCGACCCCATGCGAGGTCGCTTTTGGATATGATTGCTAAGACTAATTAGCGGATAACAACTTTAGAAACTGTGTTGCCCTGGCGACGGATGTAGAGACCGTTTTCAGGATTTGCAACGCGTACACCCTGGAGGTTGAAGTATTCAACAGGAGCATTTTCGTCTGCTATTGTTACGTTTTCAACACCTGAGAGTTTGCCTGATGCTTCAACAGTGATAGTTTCAATAACTACAGTACCTGTAGTAGCGAATGATACTGAAGAAACGCCACCTTCCGGAGCTGTCCATTCTACGAGTTTTGCAGTACCTGTGAAATCACCGTTAGTAATATAGTTACCACCCTTGTTGCAAACCATAGTTACCTTAGTGATAGTGTTGTCGCTTGAAGAAGCGATTTCAATAGAGTAGTTCTTGTAAACACGGTATGTCCAAGCTTCGCTTGCAGTCTGGTAGTAGAGACGAGATGCGGTTCCACCTGATACCTTAACGGCTTTCACGGAAATTTCTGCAACTGTGAATGCTACGTCATCAACGTTGATGAGGAAGTTTCCTGTAGAACCGTCTGCTGTTGCATCGTCAAGTGTGTATGCAGGATTAAGAGTAGATGGGTCTTGGAAGTTGAACATTGCTTCGTTTTCTGCGATAGTGAGGATTGTGTAAGAAGCATTAGCAACTTCAGAATCTTCCATACCGTCTTTAACTGCGATAGCAGAGATTGTTACAGCTTCAGTAACTACGATAGGTGCACTGTAAACGCTTGAAGCTGTAGTTGGAGTAGTACCATCAAGTGTGTAGTAGATTGTAGCACCTTCTGTTGCACAAGAAATAGCAACTTCTGTTCCTGAAACAACTTCGCCTCCTGCCGGTGAGAATGAAGGAGTAGCAACTGTTTCAAGACCTGAAGCGTTTACGATTTCTACCGGAGTGATTTGGTAAGTTGCGTCATAAATTGAAACGAAACCGCGTACTGTCATATTTTCGCCTTCCGGAACAACGAAAGAAGATGATGCTGTGTGGAGGATAGCTTCACCTGAAGCGTCTGATGCAATGTAGTCGCGACCTGCAGTGCCGTCTGCCTTAGCTGTAATTGTTACGCCTTGGAGTTCGATAAAGCTGCTGATAGGTTCTGCATTTGCATCACCTGCAAATACTACTGTAGGCTCTACTGCACCAACGTTGCTTGTTGCTGCTGCAAAGTTTGTAGCGTTTGGAACCATTTCTACAAGGTTCTTATAGTTTGAATAAGTACCTGAATAACCTGCTTTGATAACGTCACCGCTCTGGTATGTTTGACCTACGGAACCATATACGAGGAGGTAGCCTGATGCATCTTTAATCCAGAGGTTGTTGCCAAGCTGATATTGTACTGTTGCATCTGTGTTGATTTTTGTTTCGTTTGTAGAAGCTGCTGAAATGAATTCTGCAATGTTTGCTACTTCATCAACAGTTGGTTCTGTTCCACCGCTTACTACGATAGATTCAATAGGAGAAATCTGGTAATTTGTGTTAAAGATTGAAACGAAACCGCGAACGATTACGTCTTCACCTGTATTTACTTTAACACTTGCACTGGTTGTGTAAAGCGCTACAGAGCCGGAAGCATCTGTAAGAGTAAAGTTGCGTCCTGTTGTGCCTGTTGCTACTACTTCACCACGAATCTCGATGTAGCTGCAAAGTGGCTGTTCAATACAGTTTGCTGCTGTACATGCAGTAGGTGCTACTGCACCTGCGTTTTCGCCTTTTGTGAAGCCTGTAGGGCTTGCAAGTTCGGGAAGGTTTTTGTATGGTGAAAATTTACCACCATATCCGGCAGGGATAACATCACCATTTTCGTATGTTTGGTCGGTAGAACCATAAACAAGAATCCAGCCTGAAGAGTCCTTAATCCAAAGGTTGTTTCCTTGCTGACCTACTGCTACAGCATCTGAAGATACTGTCACTGTAGTGCCTGATGTGGAAGCGAGAACAGCAGCGATGTTATCTACTGCTTCCTGTGCTTGTGCAGCTGTGCCTAAGCCAAGTACACATGCGAGTGAGAGTAAAAATTTTTTCATAATGTAATAATTTATTAGTTAATTAATTAAATAGTCGCATCTATGCGTTTTAGATGGCAAAGTTAAGAATTATTTTTCTAAAACGTACTCTTTGGGCATTAAATTTTTGTTAATGCATTGAGTTTTTACATTATTTCAGATTACAAACCTTGTTTTGTAACTAAAAAATAGTTACCTTTGTGGCGTAAAAGAAACATAAAAACCTATAATGGGAACAAAGGAGAAACTAATAGAGAGGTTTAAGTGTATGCCTAAAGATTTTACGTGGCAGGAAGTTGAGAGATTGTTCTCGATTTTTGGCTATGTAATAGGAAATAAGGGCAAAACAAGTGGCTCCCGAATAATTTTCAGAAAGGGAGAAAGTGTTTTTATGATGCACAAGCCTCACCCCGGAAATATAATTAATTCAGGTGCAATGAATAGTATTTATGTTTTTCTTAAAAACAACAAACTGATATGAACACAATGACATACAAAGGATACATCGGCAGTATTGATGTAGTTGAGGAAGAAAATATGCTATATGGCAAGGTGCTCGCACTGCCAAATGATACGATGATTACGTATGAAGGGCAAACTGTTGATGAATTGCGTAATGATTTCCACAGTGCCGTTGATGATTATTTAGCATTTTGCGAGGAGGAAGGTATTCAGCCCAGAAAAAGCTATTCCGGTGCTCTTAATATCCGTATTTCTCCTGAAATTCACAGCAAAATAGCCTTGCTTGCTTCCCGTGCAGGTATCTCCATCAATGCTTTTATTAAAAATGCTTTGGAAAAGCAAGTTGCCGCTGCTCTTTCATAAAAAATAGCTCATAAAAAATAGCTAAGTTAGCTATATTTGCTATCTTAGCTATTTCAGTATCTTATTTTTATTTCTCATCATACCATTTGGAGTACATCAGATAGTTGTGTGCTATTTTGATGTTCATCTCCTTGGCTTTTTCCGGCTCTACCATTTTGATGAATTTGGCAGGTGTGCCGCCCCAAAGTTCGTGTGGTCCTATCTGAGTTTTGGAGAGAACTACGGAGCCTGCAGCCACCATAGCGCCTTCGCCCACCACGGCATCGTCCATCACCACGGCACCCATGCCTATGAGTGCGTAGTCGTGGATTTTAGCACCGTGGATAGTGACGTTGTGACCTATGGAGACATCGTTGCCAATCTCAATGGTGGATTTCTGATAAAGTGTGTGGAGAACGGAGCCGTCCTGGATGTTTACTCTGTTTCCTATGCGGATAGAGTTCACGTCACCTCGAATCACGGTGTTAAACCAGATGCTACATTCGTCGCCTATTATTGTGTCGCCTATTATCGTTGCGTTTTCTGCAAGAAAGCAGTCTTTGCCTATTTCCGGAGTGAAACCTCTCAGGGGAATTATAAGTGCCATTTGAGTAAAGTGTTGAAATTTAATTGGTTAGAGTTCACGAGTCTTTTGTGCGAGCCACTGTTTGGATTCTTCGTCGAGCATTGGGGAGAGTTTTTCAAACACCATTTTGTGGTAATTGTTCACCCATGCTATTTCTTCCGCTGTCATGATTGATGTGTCAAAGAGTTTGCGGTCAAACGGGAAGAGTGTCAGCGTCTCAAACTTGTAAAATTTGCCGAATTCCGTTTCAAATGCCGGTACTGTCAGCACCAGGTTTTCACAGCGTATGCCATGCTTGCCTTCGCGGTAAAGTCCCGGTTCATTGGACGTTATCATGCCCGGAGTGAGGAAGTAAGGCACGGTGTTGAGGCGGATACTTTGCGGACCTTCGTGAACATAGAGGAAGTGACCCACGCCGTGACCCGTACCGTGGAGGTAGCTCAGACCGTTTTTCCAGAGGAATTGTCTTGCAAGGACATCAAGTTGGTCGCCGCGTGTTTCTTCCGGGAAGATTGCGGAACCTAAGGCGATGTGACCCTTCATCACGAGTGTAAAGTCGCGTTTTTCCTCGGCTGTAGGTGTTCCGAGGGATATTGTGCGGGTGATATCCGTAGTGCCGTCAAGGTATTGAGCGCCGGAGTCTATGAGCAGGAGGGATTCTTTGCCTATCGTGGCATTGCTTTCCTCGTCTGCCTCATAGTGCACGATAGCGCCGTGACCTGCATAACCGGCTATAGTACCGAAACTTAAGTCAAAATATAGTGGTTGTTTGCTGCGTTCCTGTTCCAGGATATCCGCAACGCACATTTCCGTGAGTTTTTCGCCTTTTTCAATAGCGGCTTCAATACGGCGGAAACCGCGTACGAGTGCCACGCCGTCACGAATCATAGCGGCTTTTGTGCCTTCTATCTCCACATCGTTTTTGCAAGATTTGAGCATAGCCACGGGAGAGATACCCACCACGGCTTTGTCGCCGAGTTGCTGCAGAATAGCGTGGCAGGTGTGTTCGCCGTCGATATATACTTTTTCGCTTGATATTTCCGCCACGAATTTTGCTATTTCGCTGTATGGGCGTACTTCCACGCCTTTGAGCTTGAGATAATCTGCCACGTCAACGTCAACTTTTTCCGGCAGTGTGAAAAGTATGGACTGTTTTGCGGAAAGATAGAGGAAGGCTGTTGCCACAGGGTTGCAGTTCACGTCGCTGCAGCGGATGTTCAGTGTCCAGGCAATCTCGTCGAGTGATGAGATGAGAGTTGCGTTCACACCTGCGGTGCGTTCCAGCACTTCGCGTATTTTCTTGGCGGTGTCTTTGCCGGCGTATTGCTGCTCGTGAATGAAAATCTTGTTTGTGGGGAGGCTCGGGCGGTCCTGCCAGAGTTTGTCCACCACGTCAACTCCCGTATCAACCTTTATTCCGGCTCTTTCAAAGGAAGAAACCATAGCTTTCACCTTGTTTATAGCGAATAGCCAACCGTCTATACCCACCACGTTGCCGCGTACGAGTACGCTTTTGAGATAATCTTCTATACTTGGGGTTGCGGGAAGTCCGTCTTTCATCAGTATGATACCTGTGCCTTCAAGTTGCTGGGCTGCCTGGAGGAAGTAGCGGGAATCTGTCCAGAGAAGGGCATCGCTCAGGGTAACCACGAGGGTACCTGCAGAGCCTGTAAAACCTGTAAAATAGCGGCGTACCTGCCAGTGAGAAGCGAGGTATTCGCTCTGGTGAGGGTCAGACTGTGGAATTATTATAGCATCGAGGTTACGGCTTTTAATTTCTGCCTGCAATGCTTCTATACGAGATTTGATTTCTTCTTTCATAGTTGCGTTTGTTGTTTTATTGCTTATTTTTTTGCAAAAATAGTGATTTTTTTTGGTGGTAACTTATTTTAGCACGATTTTTAATACTCAAACGTGCTGCCACCCAGAAATTCGCGGAGCAAACTTGTGGGCGGGATAGCGTCAGGCTTCAGAGGTGCAAAATAGTAGAGGAAACGCATAAGTCGGTATGCCTCAGCGTATTCAGGTGCATCGTTCGGCACTCCACGTAGCACCTCCAGTCCGTATTCCTTCAGCACACTCAGTTCAAAAAGCAGAGATGAATTAAACATCGCATCTGCATTTTCCTGGTAGGGGAAAATCCATTTTTCTTCACCGCGACGCACACTCGGCCAACGGCGAATAGTCTCCAGTGCCGATGTGCCGCGGTACTTTGCATCGCGGATAATACGCCTCAGCAGACGGTTGTCCGTAGTAGGCACCCAGTTGTGGTCGTCAATGGAAAGTGTGGTGAGGGCAGACACATAGACGCGGTATTTCATCACCTCGTCTATATCTTCCGTAAGTTTCGGGTTAAGTCCGTGAATACCCTCGATAAGCAGAATACTGTTATCGTCAAGATGAATTTTTTCTCCCTTATATACACGCGAACCGGTAGTGAAATCGTAAGTGGGCAGACTCACCTCGCCGCCCTTAATCAGAGTGTTCAGGTGCTCGTTGAAAAGCGGCAAATCCAGAGCGTAGAGCGATTCATAATCATAGTCGCCCGTTTCATCTTTCGGCGTGTCCGTGCGGTTCACAAAATAGTTGTCCAGAGAAATCATGCGAGGCTTTAAGAGGTTTGTAGCCAGGAAGATAGCCAGACGTTTGATAGTTGTGGTCTTGCCGGAAGAAGAAGGTCCTGCAATCAGCACCACCCTTGCTCCTCCTTTATGGTAACGCTCCGTGATATCGTCTGCAATAGCGGCTATTTTCTTTTCGTGCAGAGCCTCCGCCACGTTTATGAGCATCGGAGCCTTGCCTGCTTGGATTATACTGTTCAGTTCGCCCACGTTTTCAATGCCTATGACATTGTTAAACTTGAGGTATTCCGTGAAAGCGGAGTACATTTTTTCTTGCTTTATGGGAGCTGTTGCCACCTCCGGATTTTCCTTGTCCGGACCCATGAGCAACATTCCGTCTTTGTATGGCAGAAGGTCGAACACCTTCAGCACGCCCGTGGAAAGCGCCATAGCACCGTAGTAGCAGTCGCTCACGCCGTCGAGGGTGTGATAAACGGCATAGATATCGTGAACCGTCTCCAAAAGACGCACTTTGTCGTCAAGTCCTTGTTTGCGGAAAATCTCTATCACGTCTGTTCTTAGTCTTTCCTTGCGTGTTATAGGCAGGTCGCGAGCCACGAGTTCCTGCATTTTTGCCTTTATCTCCGTCACCTTTTCCGGGGTTACTTCACCGGCATTTTTAAGGCGGCAAAAACTACCTTTGGAGATAGAGTGTTCTATCACAAGTCTGCTGCCGGGGAAACATTCCGTAGCGGCACGGTAAAGGAGCATGCATAGGGAGCGGATATAAACACGCATGGCAGATGGAGCCGTAACTGGCAGAAATTCCACCATTTTAGGACCAAAAACGGGGTAGCCGAGGCTTTCCGTTTTGTTATTCACTTTGGCACAGATAGGAGTGAAATCCAGTTCCTCTTTAATGCCGCTATAGATATCATTCAGGCTGTCGCCACCCTTGATAGCAACGTACTTATTTGTATTCAGGCAAAAAATTTTCATAGTTTTATGCGGGTAAAATAATTTTTCTCCGAAATTACGATTATTTTTTCATTTGCGGAGCAAAATTTGCGAGCCTGTTTCATAATAAATGTTAAAAGCAGAGGTTGCATAGTTTGAGGCGAGTTTTGTTTTGAGCCAAAGGAGCATAGCGAGCTATGTGACTGCGGCGAAAAGCGAAAATCGTCCAAAATATGCGACAGGGCAGCACATTTTATACACTGCACAATTATGGTAGAATTTGCGTGCATGACGCTTTTATCAAAACGCGTTTAGTAAATCGCTTAAAATCAATTATTTATGCAAAAACAAATTCCTTTGTACGGACATTCATTGGCATCTTTGTCCGTGCTTAACGGTTATGTGGCTCGCCACACGCCCTTATAAGCACGAACAAATCTGCTCAATGACTGCCCGCCTCTGCTTTAACATTTATTAAGAAACAGGCTCTATTAAAATTATGCTAATTCATCCTTTTTGCCCATTTTTCAGGCAAAATTGGTCTAATTAGTCTTATTGGCCTAATTGGTCTAATTTTCCTCTGCGGCATTTTTCTCTTTTCTATTACAAAGAAATTGCGTAAATTTGCAAATAAATACGCTTTTATGAAAAAATATTTTGCCACTATTTTGCTCGGACTATTCGCTCTTGCCGCTTTTGCAGACGATAATGCTCCGACACCGAAAAAATACGTTAATTGCCTCGAACTGAGGATTATAAACAAGGGTTTTGACAACTCTGAACGTACCTTCTCCCGTATCCCCGCTTACCTCAAAGACTCCGTGCGACCGGACCTCTGGGAACGACAACAGTGCTCCTCCGGCTTCGGTATCCGCTTTGCCACAGACTCCAAAAGTATCGGCGTGAGGTATGACCTCTATTTTAATACACACATGATTCACATGGCAGACACAGGACTCAAAGGCACGGACCTCTATATCCTGGAGGGCGACAGCGTGTGGCGACACGTGAACACAAACCGCCCGTATATCAAGAAAGGTACGGAAAAAACCTGCGAGGCTACTTACGTGGAAAATCTCTCCGGCAAAATGCAGGAATACATGATTTATTTGCCTCTGTATGACGGAATTGTTAACCTTGACGTGATTGTGGACAGCACTGCCGTTATCACACCCGGTAATCCCGATATTATACGCAAAGACAAGAAAATCGTGGCGTATGGCACAAGCATCTTGCAGGGCGGCTGTGCCTCAAGAACAGGCATGGCTTCCACAAATATCATTTCTCGCGAACTGAACTGCGAGGTGGTGAACCTCGGTTTCAGCGGTGAGGGCAAAATGGATTTCTGCATGGCAAGAGCGTTGGCTGCCATTCCGGACGTGGACTGCTATCTTATTGACCCTGTGCCTAATTGCACGGAAATGATGTGCGACACGCTTACTTACGATTTTATTAAAATCCTCCGCACTCTCCGCCCGGAAGTGCCTATTGTGATGCTGGAAGGTCCTATCTATCCCTACGCTCGCTATGATTCTTTCTTCGGCTCTTATCTGCCAAAGAAAAATGCCGCTTTCCGCCGCAATTTCGAGCGACTTATAGAGGAAAATCCTGATAATCTCTACTATGTCACCTCTGAAGGACTTGACGGGGTGGAAGACGACGGCACTGTTGACGGAATACACCTCACAGACCTCGGATTTAAGTATTACGCTGCAAAACTCATTCCTATTCTTTCTCAATTCGTTAAATAACAACAGATTACACATGAAAATTGCAATTATAGTGGCAATGGGAAAGGAACTCAAACTCCTTTTGCCTTTGCTGGAAAATCATTCTACCGTCAATGCCAATAACTTTGATTTCCACATTGGGAACATCGGTGAAAATGAAGTTATTGCCATGCAGTGCGGCATTGGTAAGGTTAACGCCGCTATCTCCACTCTTACACTTATAGAAAATTTTCATCCGAACTTTATCATTAACACCGGAGTGGCAGGTGGCACGGGTGGCGGTGCCAAGATTCTCGACGTGGTGATAGCAAATAAAATTGCGTACCACGACTGCTGGTGCGGTCCCGGCACGGAGTGGGGCGAGGCTGCGGGTTGCCCGAGGTTTTTTGAAACGGTGGCACTTGAAGATATCACCTCTGATGCCGCTCAAATTGCTGTAGATGCAAGGGTGAAACAAGGGCTGATAGCCTCCGGTGATATTTTTGTGAGCCGCAAAGAAGATATAGAGCATATTCTGGGCGTTTTCCCGGACGCTATTGCCGTGGATATGGAATCTGCCGCTATCGCTCACACTTGCTATATTAAGAATGTACCGTTTTTCTGCATCCGCGTGGTGAGCGACACTCCCGGTGAGAGCGACAACATTTCGCAGTACGAAAATTTCTGGGAAGATGCTCCGCAATCCACTTTTCATCTTCTCAAACACATTATAAACACTTTAAAATGAAGAAGATACCAAGTTTTACGATAGACCATACGCGTCTTTCTCGCGGAATCTTCGTGAGCCGCAAAGACGTGACTCCTTCAGGCGATATTCTCACCACTTTTGACATTCGCCTCAAGTTGCCGAACCGTGAACCGGCTTTGGATCCGAAGGCAATTCATACTATGGAGCATCTCGCTGCAACTTTTTTGCGAAATCACCCTCAGTGGAGCAACCGTATTGTGTATTGGGGACCTATGGGTTGCTTAACAGGTAACTATCTGATTGTCAGCGGAGATTATGGTTCTTCAGACATACTGCCGCTGATGGTGGAAACCTTTGAATTTATTGCGGCTTTTGAGGGCGAAATCCCGGGTGCCACGGCTCGTGACTGCGGTAACTATACTTTTAATGACCTTGCACTGGCTAAAGTCGAGGCTCGCACTTTCCTGGAAAACACTCTCTATAATCCTGAATTTGAGAATCTTAACTATCCGCAATAGCCGGGCATTTTGCCGTAAAAAGGCACTGTTTCACCGTGTATGAAAGATATTCCTGCCATAAAAGGTAAGTTTTACGTTTCTCGCCTCATTGAGGAAGGTGAGCATGAGCATCAGGATTTCAAATATGCCATTTCCGATGCTCGCAAAATTGCTCGCTCTATCTCCGCTTTTGCAAATAACGACGGCGGTCGCTTGCTCATTGGCGTGAAAGACAACGGGAATATCGTGGGAATACCAAACGAGGAAGATATTTATATGATTCAACACGCTGCGGAGGCTTTTTGTGTGCCGCCGCAGGACGTGGAAATGACGGCATACAAGACGGAGCATGGTAAAGTGGTGCTCAAAGCCTCTATTGCGAAGTCGCCGACAAGACCGGTATATGTAAAGGAGGATGGTGACAAACTTACTGCGTATCTGAGAGTTAAAGATGAAAATATTGCTGTTCCGCCACTGATGATTAAGGCATGGGAGATGCAGCAAAAAGACTCCGGGCAACTGTTTACGTTTTCTTCTGCGGAAAAGGCTTTGCTGGCTTTTCTGGAGGAAAATCCTCTCTCAAGTGTGGAGGATTACATCTATTCCGCTCATATCTCCACTGCTACTGCGGAAAATATCGTGGCTCGCCTCCTCGCCGCCGGGGTGATAGAAATGGTTCACACTCCTGCAGGGTTCAGGTTAATGCATAATTCATAATGCATAATGCATAATTATTATCTTTGCTGTGCAAAAAAATTGGCTGAGCCACAAGCAACTCAGCCAATTATGCATTATGAATTAAGCATCAAAAAAGGTCGCTTTCGCGACCTTTTTAATTATGCATTATGCATTAAGAATTATGCATTACTTAATCAAACCTCTGCCACGGAGAAGAGCTTCCGGCTGAGGTTCATGTCCGCGGAAACGAACAAAGAGAGTCATCGGGTCTTCGCTGCCACCCATTTCAAGGATGTTTTCCTTGAAGGATTTTGCAGTTTCAGGGTCAAAGACACCTTTTTCTTTGAAGAGTTCAAAGCCGTCACTGTCAAGCACTTCAGCCCAGAGATAAGTGTAGTAGCCTGAAGCATAGCTGTCAGAGCCGAAGATGTGTTTGAAGTAAGGACTGCGATAGCGGAACTGTACTTCTGCCGGCATTTTGAGGTTTTCAGCCACTTGTTTTTCAAAGCCTACAACGTCAATATCTTCAGTAGGATTGAGCTTGCCATACTGGAGATCCAGAAGAGCTGCACCCACGAGTTCCGTTGTTGCAAAACCCTGGTTGTGGTTTGCTGCTGCGATAAGTTTCTGTACCATTTCGTCAGGAATAACCTCACCTGTTTTGTAGTGGTGAGCATAAACCTTCAGGAGTTCCGGTTCGAGTGCCCAGTGTTCGTGAATCTGTGAAGGAAGTTCCACAAAGTCGCGATCCACATTTGTACCGGACTGGCTACGGAGAACAGCCTTGCCGAGCATGCCGTGGAGACCGTGTCCAAATTCGTGGAACATTGTTTCAACCTCGTCAAGAGTGAGGAGTGACGGAGTGTCGCCAACAGGTTTTGAGAAGTTGCCTACGTTGTAAATAATAGGACGTGAAGCCTTGCCGTCGCGATCCACGTATGAACCCTTAAATTCGCTCATCCAAGCACCTTGGCGTTTGGAAGCACGTGGGAAATAGTCTGTCATGAATACGGCTACATGGTTGCCTTCCAGGTCTTTAACGTCATAAACCACAACTTCCGGGTGGTACTTCGGAGCATCCGGCATTTCCGTGAAAGTGATACCGTAGAGGCGTTCCGCCATAGTGAAAATACCCTTGCGAACAGAGTCGAGAGGGAAGTATTCACGAACTTTGCTTTCTTCCAGTTCGTATTTTTTCTGACGTACTTTTTCTGCGTAGTAATAGTAGTCCCAAGGAGCAATTTTGAAATCTCCGCCTTCTTCATCTACAATTGCCTGCATTTCAGCCACTTCTTCAGCCACTTTTGCGATAGCGGGTTCCCAAATCTTCATCAGGAGGTTTTCTGCATTTTCAATGCTGCCTGACATTACATTGTCTGTCATGTATGAGCCAAAGTTTTCAAAACCCAGGAGAGCGGCTTTTTGAGCACGAGCCTTGAGGATTTTGTTGATAACCGGAGCATTGTCGTATTCGCCTGAAGAAGCGAGAGTTGTGTAGCCTTCATACATTTTTTGTCTCAGGTCGCGGTTGTCTGCGTACTGGAGGAGCGGCAGACGGCTTGGAGCATGGAGAGTGAAGAGCCATTTGCCTTCAAGACCTGCATTTTTAGCCTCTTCAGCAGCCACGTCAATGTTGCTTTGTGGAAGTCCGGAGAGTTCGTCAGCGTTTTCAACCACGATTTGGAAAGCGTTTGTAGCGTTGAGGAGGTTTTTGTTAAATTGCTGAGAGAGAGTGGTAAGCTCAGTATTGAGTGCTTTGAGTTTTTCCTTGTCGGTATCGCTCAGGAGTGCACCGTTGCGAGTGAAAGATTTGTAATAGTCTTTCACGGCACGTTTTTGAGCGGTGTTGAGGTCCAGAGAGTCAATGCGGTCGTAGAGGTACTTGATGCGTTCGAAAAGACGCGGATTCATAGCCACTTCGTCGTTGTGCTGAGATACGAGCGGTTCAAATTCTTCAGCCACCTTCACGAGTTCGTCTGTAGAGTCTGATTCAGAGAGGGCGAAGAACACCATTTCCACTTTTGTGAGGATTTCGCCGGATTCTTCAAAAGCGAGGATTGTGTTTTCAAAAGTTGGTTCTTCCGTGCAGTTCAGGATAGAATCTATTTGAGCGTTGTGCTGTTCGATTCCGGCACGGAGAGCAGGGAGATAGTGTTCGGGCTTGATTTGCTCGAAAGGAGGAATTTCGTAGGGTGTGGTGTAATCGGTCAAGAACGGATTTTGTTCTTCCTTATTGCCACAAGATGTCAGGGCTGCCATTCCCATTAAGGATGCTGCTGCCATTGTCAAAATTTTGTGTTTCATTTAGTTGAGTGTAATTATTATTTATTTTGTGTGAAATATTGTCTGTGCCGCAAAGTTACGATTTTTGCACGGAATCTACAAAAACATTGTCATAAAAATAGGGAGCATAATCACGTCTGTGTCTTTACGCAAATCCTTGGTATAAATCAAGTATCTGTTTAGAATTCTATCCGAGTATTTTTTTTGAAAAGCGTCAAGTGAAGCGTGAGTGCGGTAGCCGGAAGATTTAACTTCCAAAGGACATATTTTGTTACCCTTGGATATTACAAAGTCTATTTCATAATTGTGTTTTCCGCTTTCCGTGGGCCATGTGTGATAATATAGTTCGTGCCCTGCAGCTTTGAGGGTTTGTGCCACAATATTTTCATAAACATAACCTAAATCCGCAGATAATTTATTGCTCAAAAGTTTCTGATATATAGCATTTTCCGTTACATCTTTGTCCCAAAAAGCCAGAGTGATGAAAAGCCCCGTGTCTGCAAGGAAAAGTTTATACAGATTATTGTTTGCATGCAGGGATAGCCCTACATTCGGGTCATCCGCGTGCCTTGCAAACAGCACAACCTGGGAGTCTTCCATATCTTGCAAAATTTCTTCAAGTCTATCTTTTTTCCCATTTTGAATAACGCTTGAGACTTGGTATCTTGAGGCATTTTTGGATAATTGTCCCGGTATGGAATAAAACATTCTGGTTGCTTTACCTGTAGGGTCTATTTTTCTGAAATCTTCTGCGTAAAGTTCTATTATTTCTCTTTTTATGCTGTCAACGGCACTGAGATTATTCGTTTGAATATATGCATTTACTGCTTGCGGCATTCCTCCTACAAGCATGTACAGCCTGAAATTACGCATAATATTTCGCACCACTCCATCACCAAGTGACTTTTTTGATTCAAAAACTTCTCGTGTCATATCTATGGAAACCGTATCGCCTAAAGCCATACGAAATTCCTCATAGTCCATTGGGTAAAGTGTGATGCGTGTTTCCTCGCTTGGAATGCGTATATCTTTAATGTTTTTCTTTATGGAAATCAGTGAACCTGTCTCGATGTAATCATATCTATGGTCTTTCACCAGTTTCCTTATTGCTTGACGTGCTTTTGGACAATTTTGAACTTCATCAAAAATTATTACGGATTTTCGCTCCTTCAGTTTTACGTTGTATTGAAACTGAAGATTAAAAAGAATCTTGTCTATATCTGAAATGTCATCAAAAAGGTCTTTTACACTTTGGGGAGCCTCTATAAAGTCTATCATTAAATATGATTCGTATTCTTTTTTTGCAAATTCTTCTGCTATTGTGGATTTGCCTACGCGTCTTGCACCCTGAATTAAAAGTGCGGTACTCCCGTCTCGCTCCTCTTTCCAGCGGAGCATCTTTTCGTAAATTTTGCGTCTGAAAACTTGGTGTTCCATATCTTCTTACTCTTTGTTTGCTTGCAAAGTTACAAATATTGCCGAAAATCTCACAATTTTTTTGGCGGAAAATGCCGAAAATCTCACAATCTTGGGGTAAAAACGGGTGTTTTGCCGAAAATCTCACAATTTTTTTGGCAGAAAATGCCGAAAATCTCACAATCTTGGGGTGAAAACGGATGTTTTGCCGAAAATCTCACAATTTTTTTTGGCGGAAAATGCCGAAAATCTCACAATCTTGGGGTAAAAATGGGTGTTTTGCCGAAAATCTCAAAAACCTTGGATTATCAACAAATATTTTTTGGCACAATTTTTGAGATGTGATAAGGGAAAAACGGTGAAAACTATGTTAAAAAACATAATTTTATAGCATAATTTCAGTTTTTTGTTTACCTTTGCACCGTTATGGTAAAGGTAAGAGCCGGGTATGAGAATCCGGTGATAATAAATAGCGGCTGCCGAGAGCAGGCAGATACGCTGATGTTAAACCAAAATTTTTAACCTATGAGAAAAATGCTTATGAAGGCAGTTGAGTGGTATTTCACTACTTGTGCCGAGGTTTACGCAATGTAAGCCATTTTATTTTGAAATCTGATTATTCACAAAAGAAATAGCATATCGGCGAAATCACCGATATGCTATTATTATTTTCCGCTAAAGTAGCTAAAGTAGCTAAATTAGCTATTATAGCTATCTTAGCCATTAGCTAAAACGCTATTTCACAAGCACTTTCTTTGCTGTTCCGTCTGCCATTTTGAGGATATTTATGCCGTGCACCGGAGCGGAGAGCGGGCGACCGTAGATGTCGTAGCGTGCAACAACCTCGGCGTCTTTGCCGTCGGCAGTGACAGTGTGGATTGCACCTAATTCCGTTTCAATAATGAAAGAGAAAAAGTCTGCTGTGGAGGCGTTTTGTGAGAAACCTATGATATAATTTCCGTCACGAGAAATATTTGTGGCGGTGGTGTAAGGATTATTGCGGATTACGTCAAATTCGTCGTCTGTAAAAGTGTTGTCAAAGGTTTGTGCTTCATCTTCGCCGTACCAGTAGAGGAATGAGGCGTGAGAGCCTGAGCCTAAACCGTAATTGATGAAACCAACGGCTATGCCCTCGTCGGAAATGCCTGTCACATTGTATGTTGCACGTGGAAAAGAACCGGAGGCTTTTGCCGTTACCAATTCTCCTGTCTCAAGGTTCAAGATGCCTAAACAAGTAGTTTTGTCTGTTGCATTTCGGAGAGAAAGACCAACGTATTTCCCGTTGAGGCTATAGCCCGTAGGGTAAAACATTGTGTATGGCTGAGTGCCGCTACCCGGATTGAAGTATTCCAGGGCGTAAGAAATATCGTAAGTCCAGTTGCCGTCTGTGCCGCGTTTCCAGAGGATAAGCGGATAGTATGCCATGTCATCTATGATGTAGCCCACGACAGTATTCCCGTCTTCACAGATATGCGTGGCATAGCATCCGTTTGTATTAAAGCCCAGTTCTTCGCTTGTGGGCGTAGGGAGCATAGTGTAATTGCCGGAGAGATCCCAAACTACAGGGTAAGGAAACCATTCATTTTCAACTGCTACACCGCAGATTGTGGCACTGTTCGGTGTGATGCCGTTGCCTATAGGCACCAAGCCTTCCGGAGTGAACAAATCTATGTAACTGTTTGTGTTTATGTCAACTGCACCGTACTGTCCATTAAATCCCACTGCCACACCGTCGTTTGAAATGCAGCGAAATTCGCTGCCATAGTCATCAAGCGGTTCGTAGTACCGGATATCGCCTGTTTCCAGGTCTGCCGTAAAAGCAAATAGCACGGGAGTGGTTCCGCAAATCCATCTTCCGTTTTCAGAGATTGAGTAAGCCATCAATCCGCCGGAATTGGCTGTATTGTCATCGTCGCTCAGGAGAATGAAAGAAGCCTGACCGGACACTGCAAAAGTAGCGCCAATGGCAGCCAAAGTAGAGAGTAAAAATTTTTTCATACGCAAAAATATATTTTTTGGGTTATATATATTTCTTCAAAAAAAGCAGCCGGACTATAAGCCGGGTTATGTCGTAAGGGCACTTTCGCTGTTGCGAGCCACCGCTTACGTCTCGTCATTTATCTGTGAAACGTGTTGCCACGCTTCTATAGCAGTCCACCCCTCGCCAATGGGCGAGCAACCCTTAAATGGCGATATACTTGACCTTGCAACCCATAGGGCGTGCGGCATGATATATCACTATACCACCCGGTGGGCTCTTACCCCGCCTTTTCACCCTTACCGCTTGGTAGCGGCGGTTTTTTTCTGTCACGTTGCCCCTACCGTCACCGATAGCTTCCCGTTAAGAAATATGGTGCTCTACGTTGCCCGGACTTTCCTCAAACACACCCGGAGGTGCGTCAGCGACGAGACGCCCTGCTGCTTTTCGACTGCAAAATTACACAAAAATTGCGACTTTTACAAAGATATGGTTACGATACTATCACGAGTGTTGCTTATCACGGAAAAATTTAGTATCTTTGCACCATAAAATGCATTATCAATAAGAAAAAACTCAAACTAAATGAATATACTTGAACTTAGCGAGCAGGAATTGGTGCGTCGCGGCAGTCTTGAACAGATGCGTGCTATGGGTATTGACCCTTATCCTGCTGCAGAATATAAAGTGACGGGTTACACCGACGAAATTCGCAATAATTTTGATGATAACCAAGAGCCTAAAAGAGAAGTGGCTATCGCAGGACGTATTATGAGCCGCCGAATTATGGGTAAGGCTTCGTTTATGGAACTGCAAGACTCTTGCGGCAGAATCCAAGTCTATGTGAACCGCGATGAAATCTGCCCGGAGGAAAACAAGGACTTGTACAACGTGGTTTTCAAAAAACTCCTGGATATCGGTGACTTCGTGGGCGTTTCAGGCTACGTTTTCCGTACTCAGACAGGTGAAATCTCCGTTCACGCTCAGACTCTCACTGTCCTCAGCAAATCTCTCCGTCCGCTCCCTATCGTAAAGGTCAAAGACGGTGTTACTTACGATGCTTTCGACGACCCTGAACTCCGCTACCGCCGCCGCTACGTGGACCTCGTGGTAAACGATGGAGTGAAGGAAATCTTCATGAAGCGTACTAAGGTGTATAACACTATGCGTCAGTACTTTAACGAGCATGGATACATGGAAGTGGAAACACCTATCCTGCAATCAATCCCCGGTGGTGCCGCAGCTCGTCCTTTCATCACTCACCACAATGCTCTTGACATTCCTCTCTACCTCCGTATAGCGGACGAACTTTACCTCAAACGCCTTATCGTGGGCGGTTTTGAAGGCGTCTATGAGTTCTCCAAAAACTTCCGCAACGAAGGTATGGACCGCACTCACAATCCGGAATTTACCTGCATGGAAATCTACGTTTCATACAAGGATTACAACTGGATGATGGCGTTCACGGAAAAGATGCTGGAACGTATCTGCCTGGAAGTCAATGGTACTACGGAAGTGAAAGTGGGTGACAATGTTATTAACTTCAAGGCTCCTTACCGCCGCGTGACTATGATTGATGCCATAAAGGAATTTACAGGCATAGACATCACAGGCATGGGTGAAGCCGAACTCCGAGAAGTTTGTGCCAAAATCGGTGTGGAAACAGACGAAACTATGGGTAAAGGCAAACTCATCGACGAAATCTTCGGTGAAAAATGCGAAGGAAACTATATCCAGCCTACTTTCATCACGGATTATCCGATTGAAATGTCACCGCTCACAAAGCGTCACCGCAACAATCCGGAACTCACAGAGCGTTTCGAACTTATGGTAAACGGAAAGGAGCTCGCAAACGCTTATTCCGAACTTAATGACCCGATTGACCAGTATGAACGCTTCGTGGAACAAATGAAACTCTCAGAAAAAGGCGACGACGAGGCTATGATTATCGACCAAGACTTTATCCGTGCACTGGAATACGGTATGCCGCCAACTTCAGGTATGGGTATCGGTATGGATCGCCTCGTAATGCTTATGACGGGACAAACCACAATCCAGGAAGTGCTCTTCTTCCCGCAGATGCGTCCGGAAAAAGTTCAGAAACGCGATGGCGAAGAAGCTTTTGCCAAGGTGGAAGTGCCTGCGGAATGGGTTCCCGTTCTTCACAAAGCAGGTGTGCTGACCGTTGAGGCTCTCGCCGCTACCGCTTCTGCAGGAAAACTGCATCAGGACCTTTGCGGACTGAACAAGAAGCACAAACTTGAACTCGCAAATCCGTCTCAAGATACTGTAAATCAGTGGATTGAGAACGCTAAAAAACAATAAAATCAATCATTAAATCCGTAGGGTGTTGCGTTTTTTACGCGTTACGCTCTGCGGATTGACAATATATATAGGTTGAAAACGTGCAGCTCCCGCTGTGGCGGTTCAATCACCAAAAAAGACAAAAACATTAAATTCTTATCCATGAATTTCCCGGGAAACATAGCAGTGATGGGTGGTGGCAGTTGGGCTACCGCACTCGCCAAACTGCTGATGAATAATTGTGAACAAATAACATGGTATATGCGTCGCGACGATAGAATAGAGGAATTCAAGCATCTCCGCCACAATCCCGCCTATCTGACAGACGTAAATTTTGATATAGAGCGGATTACGTTTTCCAGCGATATCAATCAAGTTTGCCGCGACTGCGACACTCTCCTCCTTGTGATGCCTTCTCCTTATTTTAAGGACCACCTCGCAAAACTGAACGTGGATATTAGCAATAAGTTTATCGTCAATGCCGTGAAAGGTATCGTGCCGGACGACAATATGCTCATATCAGACTATATGATAGACCGTTACGGTGTGGACCGCAATAGAATACTCGTAATCTCCGGACCTTGCCACGCGGAAGAAGTGGCTCTGGATCGTCCTTCATACCTCACTATCGGATGTCCCGACCCGGAACGCGCGGAAACTTTCGCAAAGAAAATTGTGTCTAAAAACACTCACACTATCATTTCAAACGATATTGAGGGTATTGAGTACGCCGGTGTGCTGAAAAACGTCTATGCCATTGCTGCAGGTATTATCCACGGCATGAAAAAAGGCGACAATTTCGTGGCTATGGTGGCTTCAAATGCTATCCGTGAAATGGAACGTTTCCTCGCCGCCGTCAATCCGCGTGACAGAATAATCACGGATTCCGTCTATTTAGGCGACCTCCTCGTGACTTCTTACTCACGTTTTTCTCGAAATCACAACTTTGGCTCTATGATTGGCAAAGGCTATTCCGTGAAAGCGGCAAAAATGGAAATGGAACAGACTGCGGAAGGCTACTACGGCGCTAAATGCGTCCACGAGATAAACGAAAAGCTCGGTGTAGATATGCCTATCTTGGACAGCGTCTATGATATTCTGTACCGCCGCGTGTCCTGCGAATATGCTTGCAAGCGTATGTCACAGACCTTCGTGTAAAGCATTTTAACCTCATACTTATAAGATTTATAACTCCTTAATTGATATCTACTTACATGAAAAGATTACTTTTAACATCTTTTTTGCTGTGCTTGGCATCTGCCTTTGCATTTTCTCAAGATGAAGAGCAGGCAAGTGCTCGCATCGGTCGTTTTAACCCGGATGAGGCACAAATAGGCAAAATCGGACCTATTGGCACAAGTATCAAACCCGTCCTCCCGAACAAAAACATCATGATGGTGGAGGAAAACAGCGAGTACGACTGCGTGGTAACGGCTCTGACAGAGGACATTATCCGTGTTTCTTACGTCAAAAAAGGTGAATCCGAAAAGGCACCGAAGTTGATGCTGAATATAGACAAACGCCCGGAATGTAAAGTTGACGGTAACGCTGTCTCTTCTTCACTTCTTACTGCCTCCGGACTGTGCGTGACCGCTCGCAGCGGCTCCGTTACTATCAGCGATGGTTTCCGCCGCACCGTGGTGAGCGAAGGTATGCCGCAAATGATTGACGGAAAGCAAGTTGTGAAGCTTCACCTTTCTTCTGAAGCACCGCTTTACGGTGCAGGTGAACGCGGACATTCGCTCAATCTCCTTGGCGATACGCTCGTATGTTACAACCGCCAGAACTATGGCTACACGGAAGGTGACCCGAGAATCTCACAGATGGGTATCACAATGCCTATGTTGCTGTCACAGAACGGTTTTGCTGTTCTTTTCGACGATTTTGCAGCATCTACTCTTTATGCCGGCAACCCGATAGTTTATACGTCGGAAAACGTTACAGAGCCTATTTCATTCTATTTCGTATGCTCTTCCGAGGTTATGAATTACAGCATGGCTGGACTTGTGAAAAATATTTCTGAAATAACGGGTCGCCAGCAGTTGCCGCCGCTCTGGTCTCTCGGATATATCACATCCAAATACGGCTATAAGACTCAAAAAGAGACACTTGGCGTGATTGATACCCTCAAGCGTAAAGGTTATCCCGTAGATGGTATTGTGCTGGACCTTTACTGGTACGGCAAGGAGCAGGACATGGGTTCGCTCTCATGGGAGAAAAAGCAGTGGCCGAACCACGTGAAAATGCTCCGCAAACTCAAACAGCAGGGCGTAAACCTCGTGGCTATCTCTCAGCCATACGTTCTCCGCAACGGCAGAGGACTTGAAAATTACAATGAATTTGCTCAAAAAGGCATTTTCTGCACGGATTCTCTCGGAAATCCGCACGAAGTCAAGATTTGGGTAGGCGAAGGCGGTATGTTCGACGTTTCAAATCCAGATACTTACAACTGGCTCTACAACCGATATAAACTCCTTACAGATGAGGGAGTTACAGGTTGGTGGGGCGACCTTGGAGAACCTGAAGTGCACCCGGAAACGGCTTTCCACCACAATGGTCTTTCCGCTCGCCTTTACCATAACGTTTATGGCAATGACTGGAGTAAAATTATAGATGACCTCTTCAAAAACGAGTACCCGAACACTCGCCTTATGACTCTCATGCGAGGTGGAACAATCGGTCTCCAGAGATATAACGTATTCCCTTGGTCCACAGACGTTTCCCGCTCTTGGGGAGGTTTGCAGCCACAGGTGAAAATTATGCTTAACTCCGGACTTAGCGGTATGGGCTATATGAGCCACGACGTTGGCGGTTTTGCCATTGACCCGGAAAACCCGGTTGACCCGGAACTCTACATCCGCTGGCTCCAACTCGGACTTTTCTCTCCGGTGCTCCGCACACACGCCCAGCAGGTGGCAGAACCGTATAAATATCCTGAATATCAAGACATTATACTCCCGCTTATCAAGGAGCGTTACCGCTGGCTTCCATACAACTATACTCTCGCATTTGAAAATGCGTTCATCGGACTTCCGCTCGTGCGTCCGCTCAACTTCTACAATCAAGCCGGTGATTTCCGCTATTCCGATGTTCAGGACCAATACCTTTGGGGTAACAACATCATGATTGCTCCGGTGCTTACTCAAGGATCAAAATCACGCAAAGTGGTGATTCCGGAAGGTAAATGGGTGGATATGAATGACTTGACAAAGGTTTATTCAAACACTGTGATAGACTATCCGGTGGAATTGGCTACAATTCCGATGTTTGTTCGCTCCGGTGCGGTGATTCCTATGGCGGAATATAAAATGAAAAACGTAGGTGACTATCGTACAGATACTTACGACCTCCATTACTACTTTGACAAGACGGAATCTGTGTTCTGCACTCTTTATGAAGATGATTTGACAACTCCGTCACATTTCGGTGAGGAAAACGGACATCCGTTCGCTTCCACAAGTTTCTTCTCTGATGAGACAGGTTTGGCTATTGCAACTATTGTAGAAAATGGCTATGAGGCTAAGGCAAAGGTGTTTAACTTCACGGTACATAATGCAGACAAGCCGAATCAAGTGCTGATAAACGAAAAAAGTCCGGTGGAATTTGCTTACGATGAGCAAACTCGCACCATCACGTTTACGCTGAACTATAATCCGGCAGAGGGTTGCTTTATATCTTTTAAATAAGGTGTTTACAGTATTTCCGTAGGTTTTGAAACGGAATATTGAGAAGCCGGAACTTGGTTCTTGATAAAACTTAAGTCGTGGCACGGTGTCGCGGGGAGTTCGGTAGCAACGAACAGACCTATGGCTCGTGCCATTACTATATCGTCGTGGTTGCCCTCCATGGCACCGAAACACAAGCCCTGCTGCTCATAGACAGCCATTTCGTTGCAAGCGTCTTCGTCACGTTCAATGTAGCCATTGTCACGGACAAGTGCTATCAAACGGTTGATAATCATAGTTTTAGTGGAATAGTTTGTGTGGAAGCCCAGTCGGACGGTGCCTTCCAGGCTGTGTCGGCGGTAGAGGTTCGGGTAGTGTCGGTTCAGTTCGGAGAGAATAGAAAAAGCCGGGTCGCCGCCAATATTGTCGGTGTCCAGGGTGTTGCTTTCCAGCACGAGCATAGCTTTGCCGTAAAACATTGATATTGCGGCACTTTTCCATGCCACAATGTCGTGGTCCGCATGACCTCGCCACTGTGCCACCACCTTTATTCTGCCGCCGGAAGCCATGTTTTGGCGGTCCAGTACGGAAATGACGGAAAAGTCGCTTTTGTCCGAGCGTCCGCCGATATCTACGGACACGACATAGCGATTTCTGATGTTTTTTTCGCCTTTTTGCGGCATTTCCCAGATTTTGAGCAGCCCTTTTTCGTCTGCCGTGAAGTGCAAACCCTGCAGTGCCCGCGGTCCGGTGTGCCTATTGCCGATGATTTCGCCCACGTATTGCGGCGGAATGCAATTTTTGCGTAGTTCCACGATTTTTTCTGCGGAAAAAACGTTGTTTCCCGTGTTTGTGAAGGCTTCCACGTCGTTTGAAGGGTATTCCGCCTTCATTTGAGAGTGTGAGGGGTATTCTTTCCGCTTGTTGTGGTACCATTGAATCATTTCAAGCGTAACCTGCTCATTTTCCCACAGTTTACGCTCATAATCGTCGAGGTCTGCCCATAGTTTTTCCGGATTTTTGAGTCGTGTGCGATAAATGTCTATTTCGTACCAGGGTACGAAAAATGCACGTTTGTCACTTTCGCCGCGGACGGAACGCAGCCACTCGCGGTGAAAATAGTTGCCCACGCCGTTTGCGGTGCTTTCCAGCACTATCATCGTGCCGGATGTTTGGTTTATGGCACCGCAAATGGAGCGGATAAAATTTTCCGGACTGCTGCCGGGTGTGTTTTTCCAGAAAGCTACCTCGGAGAGATGGGCGAGGGCATAGTCGGCACCGCGGATAGCGTCTTGTCGCTCGGAGCTGCCTACTGTCACTTTGCAGTTTCGCCCGATGATGATACGTGTGTTTACGCTCCGTTCAAACGACTTGAATTTTAGCGGGTTATCTTCGTCTTGATACTCTTGCGGATACAAATCCAGAACCTTGGAATACATTCCTCGGATAGTGGCGGAAATGTCCTTGACGTGGGCACAAATGAGTGAGTTTGAGCCTGTTGTGAGGACAATCTGAATCCAAGCCATATAAATCTGCACGAGTGTGGAGCCACCCCACTGCCTTGCTTTGAGCATAATGATGCGGCAGGGGAGTCCGGCGGTGCGGTCTTGTTCCATTGCGGCGAGCAGTCGCCTCTGTGGACGGTTGAGAATGAAGGGAACGTCACGTCCGGAGGTTTTGTCTTTGATTTTCACGCATTTGGCAGCCCAAAATTCAAAGTCGTGGCGGAAGCGAGCCTTGTCTTTCTCTATTTTTGTTTTGGCGGATATGTAGTCCGGGTCTTGCAGGAGTGAAACGGGCAGGAGCACTTTGTCCGTGCCTTCTCTCACTTCTTTTCTTTCTCCGCAGCAGCCTATGCCGAGCAGGGGGTCGTATTTGTATCGGAGTGCGTCGTTGCGTCGGCGGTTCTCCTCAAGGATTGATGCTATATTGTCCATTATGTGAATTTTAGAGCCTGTTTAATAAAGAAAGTTAAAAAATGAGGTCGCAGATTTTTGAATGATTTTTGTCCTGAAC